>JAJXXI010000465.1 GCA_021781185.1 bacterium | reverse complement strand
GTTGCCCTGGATGAAACCATTGCCGGCGAGCGAGCCAAAGCTGATTGTCCCGGTCGCAAAATCAAAGGTGCAGTGACCGGGCTGATTGTTGAAAACCCAATCGGCGTTGGCGTTGCCGGCGGCGGGCGAGGTGAAGCGAACATAGTTGTTGTTGCCCGCAATGACCACGGTGCCACCGCTCATCGTGTTGGTTCCCCCCAGATAGATCGAACTGATGTTGCCACTGTCGCCCAGCGTCACCTGGCCGTTGCCGGAGATGGTGCCATTCAGCGTCAGATTGTTGGCGCTGCCGAGCTGGATCGCGCTGCCCGTGCCGGTGATGACGACGTTGTTTGCGAGATTGAAGTTGCCGCTGTTGCCCAACAGGCCGCCGTTCATTGTCAACGTGCCCGCGCCCAGCGCGTCGGCGTTGCCAACGGTGAGCGTGCCGCCGCTGTTCGTCGTGCCGCCGCTGTAGGTGTTCGCGCCATTCAGCGTGAGCGTGCCGCCGCCCTGCTTGGTCAGGCTGCCCGTCCCGGCAATCGCGCTGCCACCAATGATGTAATTCTTCGTCGCATCATTGACGACGACGGCCCCGGGCGAACGGGTCGCGGACAAGTTGATCGTCGTGTTGGCGGAGGCGGAGTCGTCAAAGACAACGGCGTTGCCGTTCTGGAATGTCGCAGGCGTTCCGGCGTTCAGCCAGTTCGCCGTCGCGGTGTCCCAAGTCCCGTTCACCGCACCGCTCCAGAACAGGGCCGTGGCGGCTACGTTCGGCGTAACGCTGACTTGAGGGGAACTGGTGCCCTCGCCGGCCGCACTGACCGCCGCCACCACATAATAATACGTCGTGCCGTTCGCCAGGCCGGTGTCCACGAAGCTCGTGCCTGTCACGTTCGTCACCATCACATATCCGCTGCCGCTGGAGGTGGAGCGCTTCACGTTGTAGCTCGTCGCGCTGCCGGAAGCGATCCACAGCAACGTGGCTTGCCCGTTGCCAGGCAAGGCGTTCAGCCCCGTGGGCGCAGAAGGTGCAGGTTGCGTCGTCGCACTGTCCTGCGGCGAGATGGCGCTTGTGCCAGCGCTGTTGGATGCGGTGACAACGTAGTAATAGGCCGTGTTCGGTGCCACGTTCGTGTCCACATAGCTCGCGTTCGTCACCGTGGCAACAGGGGTGTAGGGGCCGCCGTCGGTGGTGGAGCGCTCCACCTTGTAGCTCGTCGCGCCAAAGGATTCCAGCCAGCGCAGCGGCACCCGGCCAGCGTCGGGCGACGCGTAGACCGCATACGGCGCGGGCGGAACGGTGACCCCGGCACCATCGCCGCCGGTGATGCTCACGTGGCTGAACGTGGAGGTGTTCGGTGTGCCGTTGACCATCGAGCACACCACTAAGCCTACGTAAACCGTGCTTGGCAGGTTGGCGAATTGCCCCTGGCACTCCACCGCCCAACTCGTCCCGTCCAATGAAGTGTAAAGATTGATGTAGTTGCCGTAGCGTTCCAGCTTCACCCAGTAGCTGGATTGTGGAAGTCCCCGGCCTGCGTTCTCCCAGTTCGAGCCGCCATACACATCGGTCCATCCGTGCATATAGGCTTCCGCCACTTGGTTTGGCCGCACTGCCACCCAAGCGCGATTGCCGGCGGTGGAGGAAAGCGAATCGCGAAGCATCACTCCGGCCTTTGCAGTGCTTGCGGTATTTTGCACGGAGGTCACCTTGGCGATGATGGTGCAGTCGCCGGTCACTTGCTTGTAAATGAAATGACAACTGTCGGCACTGTGCGTCCAGATTTCCGCGCCCCCGCCCGTCACCGTCCAAGTGCCGCCGCTGTAAGTGCCGCCGCCCGGCGGCGTCGCGGTGCCAATATCGGCGTTTAAAAACCCGATCGTGATCGTGGCTGTCGCCGGATAGTTGACCGCTGCGGACGGCGCAGCCGTGGAAGTGTCGGCGCTCTTGAGATAGCAGAAGCTGTCCTGGTTTTCGTTCTGCGTGGCGCGCTTGAGCCCCATCCATGGCGCGGTGAGTCCTTCGCGCACCACATACGCGCTGCGCAGGATATTTCCAGCCATCGGTTCCGCCGTGTAAACACCGCCGGCGGAGCTGCCGCCGGCATTGGTGGAATTATTCCAATAGAGCGCGTCCGTCGTTCCATAAGTGATGTAAGCCGCCGCCGGAGACAGGTTATTCCTGGCATAGTATTCGCCACAGGCCAGCAGCCGGTTGTCCCACGCCGAATACAAATCCACGCCCTGCTTCCAAAACACCTCCGCCATGAATGACATTTGCAGCAGATCCCCATAGGCGTGTCCTTGGTCGCGCCCCGTTTCGCCCATCTCGCCGCTGTTGAGGCAGTTGTTGTCCAAACCGGCGGAAGCGGAGCTGCGATACAGGCCGAGGATGTGGTTGAACTTGTTGGTGTCGTCATTAAACACAGCCACGGCCAGTCCGCCGGCCATTTGCAACGCCCCCTTGTTGGACGGCCCCACGGTATTGCCCGCCGAACCGGTCGCGGGCCAGTAAACATTGGCAAAGAAGTTCGAAACCGTCAGCGTGTCCGCCGCCGCCCACCCCGGCCACGTGCCGCGCAAAATGTCCGCCCCGCCGCCGTAGCGATAAGCATAATCACCCAAATCCAGTCCCGACTCGATGCCATTGAAATTGGTCATGGTATTGGCCCAGGCGAGCAGGATGTCGTGCGCCTTCTGCGCGTAATTGGTGTTCCCGGTGAAATACCACATGCGCGACAGGTTGAAGATGGCCTGCATGTCGTTCTTCCACTGATTTTCGTGGTCGTAGTTGCCATAGTAATTCCGGTTCACGTAACCAAATGGTCCCTGCATGGCATAGGAGAGCTGCGAGCGGTAGTCGCCGGACAAAGCGGCATAGCCCGAACTCCATGGGGCGTTGTTCAGGTTGCTCTTCACGTTGTCCAAATCCGCCACGGTCAGCGGTATGCCGGGATGCACGAAGGCGCGGGCAGATTGCACCATTCCCAAAAGCGGGATCAATGAGGCAAACACCCTCAACAAGCTATGAAACGATTTGAACATAATATTACGACCTGTTTATTTAATTTATTGCGCATCCCTCGATGCGCTAATCGAGCCATCTGGCAACTGCCATTCAAACACCCCAAAAAAATCGCCCCTCAACCTGACCGCCTCAAAAAAATTTCCCGGAGACGATGCGGTTGTCTCCGGGAACCCAAATCCCGATCCTCAAAAATCAACATCGGACGCGACAACGGAGCATCAGCGGGGCAATACGCCCGCATTTTCAGGGGTGACAAGCTGGTATTGAGCATCGAAGTGTTCCTGAGCCGAATCGCCGGATGTCGCCTGGTCTGCTCCGGGCTTGGGCAACGCGGCCAGATTGATCACCTTGCCGGCAAACATGGCCCTGGTCGGCGTATTATGGGTGACCACCACCACCACACGCGGTCGTGGCGACGGCAACTGCGCGATCTGTCCGGGGGTCAGAATCGGCACGCCGACAAAGGAAACCAGGCAATCGGCGCTGGCATATTTTTGCAGCAGTTCCACAAACTTGTCCGCCGGCAATGGTTCGATTCCCCGCATAAGCACCCGGGGCGTCTGCACCGCTTCGGTCGCGGTCACCTGAATCGAATTCCCCAGCCCTTTCCGAAAAGCGTCAAACGCGATGCCATAAGGCGTCGCTTGATCCTTGTCGTTTGTGCTGACGACGAGGACAACCTTCCCTTTTCCATCACACAACTGGGCGGTCTTACCGGCCATCACCGTCCCCAACGCGCTGAAGCGGTCTGAATCCACCCCTCCTTTCCCGCCACCACATCCGCTACCAGCCAAAAGGCAAATCAGCACGACCGCCAGCATAGACCAACCGGCGCACAACCGGGTTCCAAAACAATGTAATTTAACGCTGTTTATACCAGTCCTTGTCATAAAACACCAAGGCGGTGAGCCGAACCTTTTGGACCCAGTTTGCCGAACCGTCCGTATGCAACACCGCCAATCCGTCCGGCTGGGCGTTGGGTCTGGTTCCTGCCGGAAAGTCCCTGGACTCGCCTCCCAGTAGATGCGGCAGGAAGGAGTCCCACGGATTGCCCGAAGGCGTGCTGTCCCAGGCCTGGCAAGTAGCGAGCGTGGAGGAAGTCGGAGTTTTATTGTCACTCAATTTTAAGGGGCGTTTATAGATTCCGGATTTTCCATCCGGCATGCCGGCAGTGGCAGTGATGGGACTGCTTTTCGGGTGGCTGTCAGCCCAGTAAACCCAGCCAATGTAGCACCAATCCAGAGTGGCACCGGCAGGCTGGCCAATATTGTATCCCAAGACGGCCTTCGGGCCTCCGGTGTAATGCCACAAGCTCTGACAACACATGGCGTTGGAAACCATCCCGTAGGTCATGAAGTTGGTCCAAGAACTCATTGGCAAATGATTGATGTCCGCGTTACCACCCGGAAGAAAATCCCTGGAATCTCCCGCATACATGGTGCAGGACAAACCAAGCTGATGCAGGTTGCTCACATCCACGGTGCGCCGGGCGCGCTCCTTGGCACTGGCCAGCGCCGACAGCAGCATCGCCGCCAATATGGCGATGATGGCAATCACCACCAGAAGTTCGATCAGCGTGAAGCCAGGTTGCCAACAACGGACTTTTGTTGCATTTCTGATCAGAGCGACCGCAGAAACAGGCTGTTTTCCAACCTGTGTGCCGTTTCTTTCCGATGTCGGTAAAATGTTGTTAAAAAAATTCACGACGACCCGCTTCCTGTGCAGTTATTCGTTTCAAGGATGCGCTCGCGGCACACTGTTCCTGCTCCAGTAATACTGCCACAAGTCGTTCAGCTTGACGCTTTCGGCATGTCCGTCAACAAAGCTGACGTTAATGGCACCAGGAATCATCGTGTTGGCAGTGACCACCATATTACGCGGGGCCGATCCCGGAGCCGCCGAACCATGCCGCGCGATCATGATGCGACTGATGGGCGCGGACTGGGCGCCGGAATTTCCAGGTGGAGAAACCAGCGGGCTATACAGGTTCGCAAACGCAGACAGACTGGAATTGGCCTTGTCCACGTATTTGGCATCATTATGAACCCAAACATCCGGCCAGATTCCGTCCATAAACATGGGAGTCTGCGAAGGATGGGTAATCGCTGAATCTTTCTGAAAATATGATCCTCCTGGATCATCTGGAACATATTGGGTTGGAGGAGACGCGGAGTTCTTGTCATACAACCAGCCATTGATTGCATAACTACCTTGATTTTTCGGATCAACTGTGCCCCAATTCCAACAATGTTCCGCGTCACCCTGACTTGTTCCTGTAATGTTGGCAACCGGTTGCGAGGCAACCGGACAAAGCCTCAATTTGCTGGTGTTGGCATACAATTGATTTAGGGGTGTCAGCCACACGCCGCCAGCGCCAGGATATCCGATGAAACCGTAATCTTGTTGATACATAATGCCGGCGAGCGCAAGTTGTTTGACATTGGAAAGACAACTGATCTTTAGCGACTTCCGTTTTGCCGCGGACAAAGCCGGCAACAACATTGCGGCCAGAATGGCAATAATGGCAATGACCACCAGGAGTTCAATCAAAGTGAACCCCCTCCACTTCGCCCGCTTAGTAAACGCAACTTTCATTTCATTCTTATTCATTTCAATTCTTTATCTCTAAGTTTGCGGCAGCCTCCGCACAGTTTCATTCATTACGGATACACCAACCGATAGAACACCGTTGATTTGGCTGGGTCTATCGTGATATTTGTGCTGTTGAGGGTTCCGTCGGTAATATAAACCCAGTTGGTGCCAAGGCCCGTGGCCAGGCTGTTGATCTGCATTTGAAGCTTCCAACCCTGTCCGGCCGGCCAACTAAGGCTCAAGGTGCTTCCGCTGATGCTGTTAGTGATCACGCCAGGACCGCTTGGACCGGTCGCCACCACGCTGACCACACCATCTGCGAAACTGTAGCCCAGCCCGCTGCCGGCATCGCCGGAAACGGTCATGCTACCGGTGCCGCCCGACTTGAATACCTGGAATGAATCACCCACAGTCAGCGGGGCACCGATATTCGTCACCGTCAAGGTGCCGCCGTAAGTCAGCGTGCCGACCACATTAATCATGTCGTTGGATTGTGCAAAGCCCTTGTTAAGCTTGACCAGCGTGTTGCCAGACAGTGTCAGGTTGTTACCAAACGTCAGCGTGCCGATTGCGGACGTGCCCGGCGCCAGGGTGCCGCCAGTGTTAATCGTGGCGATACCATTCACCGCGCCATTGCCGCCCAGCACGGCACCACTGTTGACACCGACAGTGCCCGCTATGACACCAGATCCATCTACCAAGAGCCGGCCGGCAGCTACGGTCGTGTTGCCGCTGTAAGTGTTAACGCCAGTCAATTCAAGAGTGCCAGCACCGTTTTTTTGGAAACCAATGTTATTCCCGGAAATGATGCCAGAAATGGTCATGTCAATTCCACTTGGCACTGTCCCTTGGGCGGTATTGATGAGCAATCCGCCGGCACGTAGAACGACCGGCCCGCTGACGGTTGAAGCGGCGCTCGCCGCCAGACTGTTGAGACCGCTGCGGCCACCATTGAAGTTATAAGCCCCGCCGCCGGACGAACTCAGCGTTCCGCCCGTCAGATTAAATGTCGTGATATAGGCCTGATTATTGAGGACTGAATCATCAAGTGTGCCGCCGATGATATTCACCGGCGTAACACTCTGGCCTCCGTTGTAACCCAATGCATCTCCCGCAGTGCAACTCACGGTGGCACCCGGCTCAATGGTGAGCGCACCGCGAATCGTTCCCGCGCCGCCGCCGGTGGTGAGCACCAACAGGCCGTTACTGACGACCGTGCCACCGGAGTAGGTGCTGTTCCCGCCAAGCCGGAGTGTGCCGCTGCCATCCTTGACCAAGGTGCCGGCACCAGAACCGTTGTTTCCCATGGCCGTGGTGTTCGTCAGCGTGATGCCGGAGCCCACGCTGAAGACACCGTTTCCGGTTCCCGCTGCGGGACCGACATTGACAGAGCGGGCCAGGATGAATCCCTGAGACGGACTCAAGGTGCCGTTCAAGCTGATCGTTCCCGCGCCCAGATTGGCGCTGTCGGACACCACCACCGTGCCGCCGTTGACGGAGAATCCTCCGGTGAAGTCATTGGTCATCCCGACGAGCGTGAGCTTGCCAGCGCCCGATTTGCTGACGGAGGTGGCTCCCGTAATCTTGTTGCTGCCGCTCGCGGCGAGGGTGTAATCGCGGGTATCATTGGCGATGATGAGGGACAGCGGCGATACGTTGGTGACCAACGTAATGTTCGTCACCGTGGACGTATCGTCCAACTTCGCAGGATAGGCGTTGGCATATGCCACCGGAGTGCTGGCAAAGGTCCAGTTGGTGGTGACATTGTCCCAATTGCCGCTCGATGCGCCGGTCCAGATCTGGAGGGACGGCCCGGTAGTGACATTCAGCACGATGGCATTGCCGTTGGTGAGGATGGTGGCCGCCGCTCCCGCCGGCAGGGTGCCGAGGACGAAATTGCCTGAACCGGTGATGCCACCGGCGGAACTGATCAACGGATATTGCCCCGCGTTGATGAACCCTTGGGCA
>JAJXXI010000083.1 GCA_021781185.1 bacterium | reverse complement strand
TACGCGGCCACAGATTTGATGAACGGATAAAGCGTTCCAACTTTAATAAAATCGCTATTAACCGCCGGACCGGGAAATTGAACATCGCCAGGGCACCAATAGTCAGACGTGGCAGGCAGTGTCGTATCATAGACATGACCGTTGACTGAATATCGGTTGTTGCTGATCAGCTTCTCCTGGTTGTCACCCGAATACATGATCCAGCCGAGTGTCAATTGTTTGAAATTGTTCAGGCAGGAAATTTGCAGGGCCTTTTGCTTCGCCTTCGACAACGCCGGCAGCAGCATGGCCGCCAGAATGGCAATGATCGCAATGACCACCAGCAGTTCGATGAGGGTGAAGGCAGGCTTTTTTGAATGAGACTTGAACATAACGGGACAGCGGAACGACGGAATTTTATTATTTGACTGGCAAACCCCGGTCCGCCGCAGTTCCAACGCTTTCACTGCGGCGGACCGGATGAATCTGGATTATGGCTGATACATCAGGCGATAGAACACGGAGCCGGTCAGCGTGCTGATCGGGATGCTCATGTTGGTGACCGTGGTTGAGCCAAGGACGGTCACCCAGTTGGTGCCCAGGCCCACGCTCAACGTGTTGGTTTGCACCTGCAACGCCCAACCCTGATGGTCCGGCGGCCAGACAAGATTCAAGTTGCCGGTGCTGACGCTGAACGTCACCGGGACAACATTAGTTGAGACCGTGAAGGGCGGGAGGAACACGGATTGTCCGGCCGCGTAATCGGACGCGATTTGCGAGGGAGAAAGCACACCCTCATAAATCGCCAGTTGATTGATCCAGCCCGCCAACGGGCTGTCCGCATACAGCGAGACACCGAGCCAGTCCACCGTGTCATTGACCGACGTGCTCAGGAACGCCGCCGATGGAGCCGCGTTGGTAATCAGCATGCCGTTCACGTAGAAGTAGGCCATGCCGGTATTGGGGGCGATGATTGTTACCACCTGATATTCCGTGCCGTTGGTGAAGTTGAATGTGTTCTTCCAATCTCCCCAGTTCGGGCCGGAGAAGTCCGGGGTTCCATCGCCCGCATAGGAATCAATCATCTGGATTCCTGACGTCTTGGAACCGCTGTTGTGCGGATCGGTGCCCTTCGTCGTGCTGCCGAAAGACCAGTAGCGGGCCCAGGCATTCAATTGACTGCGACCGCACCACATTTCAATGCTCACGTCCCCCATCTGATTGATCAAACCGGACGGCAGCGCAATGTAAGGACAGTTGGCATAAGTGCCGTCGCCCGGGAAAATGGCGCGTGAACCGTCCAGTGTGATGGGCTGGTTGGCGCCAAGAGGCGGATAAACCGTTCCGTTGGCCCCACCCACGGAGTCAATCACCTGGGTGGTGTTGGTGAAGGTATAAAGGTGCTTTAACACCGGCGAATTGTTGATACTGGATACGGTGAACGCATTGGGGGTTACATAAGTGGTTCCCAGATACGAGGCACCCAAACCCGCCGTTCCTTGGGAATTGGCCGTGATGGATCCGTCAGAGTTCAGGGTCGCTGCCGCCGCACCTTGATCAACATAGCTCACGCTGTTGAAACCGCTGATATCCGCATTGGCATGCCCCGGGAATGTGGCCAGCAATGTCGCTTTGGCAGGTTGAACTCCAAGCACACCGTCAAGATAGACCGTGTTTGGCAGGGCACCCACCGTCACCGATGTAGGTGCCAAGTTGGTCACACTCACAACCAAAGTGTTGGTTTGATATTTGACTGTCAAATCGGCGGTTCCTGGTGTCTGGCCGGATGTGATGACCCCGTTGGCATCCACCTGAAACACGTTGGCATCGGATGAGGAGTAATTCACTCCCGATAAAGCTGTAATATTCCCCCCTATTGTGCCGTCGCTAAAATCCGCCAGCACGAGAAGACTGTGGGTCGCCGGACTGCCGGGCAGCAGGCCGGGAACCGCAGATTGAAGATAGATGTTTGTCGCCGCCAGGCCATCAAGCGATTTGACCAACTGGAATCCGGCAAGACGAACGCGTGTGACCACGGCGGCATCGCCGATGTAATCCTGGCCGACCGCACCCCACGTCACATTCAGATCAGGATCTGTCAGTCCGCTGAACTTGATGTAATTGCCGTAAGAAATGCCGGCAACAGAGGCTGGCAACCCGGTGGTTTGAGCCTGCACATAGCCGTTGCCATTATTATCCGGCATGGCGGGATAGGACATGCTGTTGATGCGATATTGGGTAACTCCATTGATGGTCACCTGCCCTGGCCGGTTGGTGCCATTGGCCGAGTTGTCATTCTCAAAATAAAAGTAGACGTCGTAGGAGGCAAACGGAACATTGCTGACCACAATCTGACTGTTGTAGCTGGTCCCGTTATTCATGCCTTGATCAAAGATGGCACCAAACATGACGCTTTCATTGGTCGTGAGTGTTCCTTGAGTATAGGCATAGTGTGAATCTACCGGATTGTTGGGTATCCATTGAACCAAGGTTCCGGCCAAAGCATTGCCGTGGTAGTCCACCGGGTTGATAATTTCGTTGGTCACGTTGCCGGAAGAGGGAACAACCAGATTGTTCCAATAGCTGACACGCGCTCCCGGGGCACCGGAAAGATCGTGAAACGTCATGCCGTGCGCACTGGAATCGGTGATGTCCACGCTCAACGCCGCCACACTGCCCGGCGCGCTGTAGGCAGTGACAAGACCGATGTTATTTGTGGTCACCGAAGCGCCTGCATAATTGCCGGTAACGCTGAATGTGCCGACGCCGACCGCCGTCAGCACGCCATTGGTATTGGCGCTAACGACCCCCGCAGAGCCGCCAAAGGAAACAAATTTATAGCCGTTCACCACCACATTGTTCGCATCGCTGAAATTGGCATACAATGTCACCGTCGTCGTGTCACCCTGGCCGCCGCCGTAGAGCAGGTTGGTCTTGGCCACGCTGATGGACAAGGCCGTCGGACCGATGACTGTGATCGGATTGGTCAGTGAAATCCCCTGATAACTCACGATCAGGTTCGCCGTGCCGTTCGTGCCCGGCGTCAACAAGCCCGTTGCACTAACCGTCGCCACATTGGGATCAGTTACAGAATAAGCGATGCCCGACGCGGTCGTCTTGTCCACGCCGGTCGCTCCGGTGTCCAAGTCCGCCAGCACGGTCAGTTGCGTTCCCGAGGGATTGCCCGCGTGCAACGTCAAGTTGGGATTCTGCAAATACAGGTTTGTCGCCAAACCTGAAGGAACTTGCACGATTTGAAAACCGGCGACTTTGAAACGCACTGCGGCTGAACCGCCATTGACATAATTGCCAAGATCATCCACGGCACCGCTGCCATTGCCCAGACCGGCGAACCAAATACGCGTCCAGGAGTTCGTCAAATTGGAAAACACGGCGTAATTGCCACCCTGAATACTCGACCACGCGGCTCCGCCGGAAGAAATTGAGGTGGTAAAGGTCTGCACATAATTGCCACCAGTATTGGACGGCACCGGCTCCTGGGTCTGCGCCACGTCGTTGCTCTGATTCTGAATGTAATAACGCTGCGAACCCGACGGGGTATTGGTAATCACCCAAAAACCACCACGGGTATTGCCCGATCCGTTGCCGTTGTCCGGACGGAAATAGCAATAGATGTTGTAGTTCGCGTAGGGAATGTTCGTGATGTCAATATAGCCATACTGTGAAAACCCCGAACAACCATAGGCGTCATCCACGTCAATATACATTTTCTGATCATTGGTGAACGTGCCCGAGCCTCGGTTATAGATGCCACCACCGCTGCCAGTTGGATGAAACACGACGCTCATGCCGTTAATGATGTTGCCCGCACTGTTGCTGACCGAACCGTCCGCCAACGTAATATCCGCCCCCGATCCATCCGAACTGGCCAGCAGGTTGTTCCAGTTGTTTGTCCATGCACCGGGAGCGCCCGCAAAATCGCCGGCGCTCATCAGGTTTTGATATTTAGGTGACGAAATGCTGAAACCAACTATGTCCGCTGCCGAAGCGCTGGAAATCAGCCCGGCACACAGCAATGACGCGCCCAGCACTAATTTGCTAATTCTTGAGATTTTCATGAGGCGAATATTTAGTTTGTTTTTAACCGGCTGTTATTTTCGACCATGGCTGAGTAACTCAACCGGTCATTTACGCAACCGCGCGCGAAACATTCCCGCCAGGCCAAGACCCCCCATGCCCAGCATCGCCAGCGTGGAGGGCTCGGGAACGGCAACAAGCTGGAAGCCGCCAACTTTCAGACGCGGAGTGTTGTCGCCAAAATTGTCGGAAACCAACGAAACCGTCTGCGAAGAACCGGTCAGGCCGGTGAATTTAACGTAATTTCCAGGCGTGGACTGGGATGCCAACAATGTAGTTGCCGTCGAAAGCACATAGCCACTGCCATCAGTGCCGGGCATGCTGACTGCATTGGCACCATTGCCACCGTTCACATAGTAAGTCGTGCTGCCAATGGTAATATGCCCGCCGCGGGCGGTTGTCGAGGTGGTCTCCGGAAAGATATAAAAGAACAAATCATAGGCATTATACGGAATGCCACTCAATGAGATGCTGGCTGAACTGGAAATATCAATCACCGTATTAAAGACGGTGTAATCATTTTGCGAAGCCGACCCCACATTGTTACGCGTATTGGGATTCGGACCACTGACGGTCAAAGTCAAACCGGAAACTGTGGAACCGGAACTATCCACCAAGGAAGCACCGCTAAAGCTTGCACTTGTGATGTTATTCCAATCATTTGTCCGCACCCCGGGGGCACCTGCCAGATCGGACGACGCAAGAGTGGTTGGGGTTGTGCCAAACGCGGTTCCGCCCGGCGTCAAATTCACGCTGATGATTTGCGCCTGAGCCGAGGCAAGCATGCCAGTCGCCAGAAAGGCGATGGCCATCAGTTTGCAGATGGGAGCGAAGGAATGCACCGGGACATGGGAACTGTGGTTATTCATGGTTTAACAGGGTTGTTGTTGGTTGTTGTTTGATCCGTCATTTTAAAGCCTCAGTTCTCTTCTGATGAACCAAACGGATTCACGGGCAAAACTTATGGCTTATGTTCCAACCATACGCCAACCCCGTCCGACAACAACGTAAAGTATCCGCACATTGGTGCGGATATTCATTTAAAAGCATTTTATCGAATTGAACACTTGCAATTCCGATGCCTTGGATTATTTTTTATGAAACTTCAAGCCCTGCCCATGACACCCAATACGCCCCGGCCAAGAGTCACCCTCCGAGACATCGCCAGACAATTGGACGTCTCGCACACCACGATTTCCCGGGCGTTGCGAAACGACCCTGAAATTTCAAAAGCCACCCGCGACCGGGTTCAATGCACCGCGCAAACAATGGGTTACAAACCGGACCCCATGCTGAATGCGCTGGCACATTATCGCCGGGGCCAGACCAAAACCCCCATTGCCGCCGAACTGGCGTGGATCAACCACTGGGAAAACCCCAAAGACCTTTGGCGGTTTAAGGAGTTCAATCTCTACTGGAAGGGCGCGTTTGAAGAAGCCGAACGCTGCGGGTTTCGACTGGAGGAATTTACCCTGGAACAGGACATGAGCCTGACCCGGCTCGAAAAAATCCTGCGCGCCCGCAACATCCGCGGCATCTTGCTGCCGCCCCGCGGCGAGTTAAGCCCGAACTATCACGCATTCAACTGGGATGATTTTTGCATTGTGCGCTTTGGCCATTCCTTCGAATTCCCCCACGCCCACCTCGTCAGCAGCGACCAGTTGACAGACGGCGTGATTGCTTTTGAAAACATCTGGAAAAACGGCTACCGTCGCATCGGGCTGGTGACCTCCACAAGAATGCACACCCGCTTTGGTGCGGGCTTTCTCTTCAGCCAAATGAAATGGAGTCCGAAAACCCGCCTGCCCGCCTTGATTCTTAAGCAAGAAGAAATTGAAGCAGACCGGAAAAAACTAAAAACCTGGCTAAATGCAAACCGTCCCGACGCCATCCTGACGGACGTCAGCGAGGTGCGTGATTTGCTCTCCAGCATCGGTTACGAGGCCCCTAAAAGCATTGGACTCGCGACGTTGAGCATCTTGGATGGAAACGCTGATGCCGGTATTGACCAAAACTCCGAAGAGATCGGCCGCGCCGCGATCCAATTGCTCATTTCACTGATCAACCACAACGAAATCGGCATCCCAAAAATCTGCCGCGAGGTGCTGGTTGAAGGCCAATGGGTGGATGGCAGCACATTGCCGCCGAAGGAGGGCCGATAAAACAAAAACCACATTGCCAGACGATGCTGTAATAAACCGTAACCCGCCACGTTAACCGCCGCTTTTGCTGCCGGGTGTGTCATCTGAGGGTCCAGCGGCAGAGTTTGCTCCACCCGTTTTTGGAATCAAGGCAAAGCCCGTGGCGGTCATTTCAGATTGGGCGACAGAGTTTGCCGGCCAATTCGAACAGGGTGAAAGACGGCACCGCCGAGAATCTCGCGGGCCAAAAAACCACGTGCATTCATCTTCGAACTCGTGCATTTGCGGCGACCTCAACTGAGAAACGAATGGTGCCCCCACCCTGAATTGAACAGGGATTTGACGTTTAGGAAACGCCTGCTCTATCCATTTGAGCTATGGGGGCACTCAAGCAAAGGAGCTTAGCCGCGCCGCGCCGCGCCCTCAAGGTTGAAGATTGACGTGTCGGAACTCCATGAAAATGCCTCCCTGGTAACTCGATAAGAATGTCCCACTTGGCCGGGATGCGGTAGCAAACTTTCCACCATTAGCAACAACCTCTCGATCTTGCTTTGCCTTGATTCCAAACCCGTTTCATCTTCGTTCGCTTCGTCGCCTTCTGTAAACCGATTTCGGAGTTCGGATTTAACAGGGATGATGCGGTTCACAAACAAACAATCAGGCAAAGCGGGCAAGGCGGGCGGCCCCCTGCCTGCCGAAGACGCAGGGTTGCAAACGACGGCGCGAGCGGGGCAGCGCACCCACCCAAACCATTTGTCATCCGGATACTCCCTTCGGTAAGACCCTGCGGCCATTGGTTTGATGGTTGAAAATATGTTCCGTTTGTGTGCTGGTATCCGGCGAAAACTGCTAGACTGTTCGTCTATGAACATCATGATTGAGAATGCGGACAGCCTGGAATTTTTCACCGCCGACAGCCTTTGGACAAAAAACACCGCCGACGGCAAACGCTTCGCGAAGACGATCACCGCCTTTGAAACGGCGAAAAAAGAACCGATCGGCCGGTTCAACATCGTCGGCTACATTTCCGAAACCCGGCAGTTCGTCAACCTGCACCACGGACGCGGCCGGGGACTGCCTGAAACCGTCACGGCTTGAACATTGCCGTTGGGGTGGGTTAACAAAAACTGTGGCTGGGTTTGGACGGCCCCGTTTTCTCCCTCACCCTTGATCCTTTGGAAATATTCAACATTGAACTTTCAACCCTCAATGAAGACTGGAGGGCACGTTCCCTGTGTGTTGGGCGTTGAATGTTTTTCCAGTTCAAGGGATCGCATCACGAGCCTGGGCGGTTCGTGGAATCGCTTCCAGCACAGAGCAACGGTGAGGGGGAGAACGCCAGACCACTCCAGTTGCCACAGTTTATTTGAAAACGCCATAGTCAACTTGTCAGACGGCGGTGGGATTGGGCCGGTTGAAGGCGG
>JAJXXI010000312.1 GCA_021781185.1 bacterium | reverse complement strand
TGCCGAGCGCCAGCACCAGATAATCGTAGGCCAAAACGTCGTCGCCCAGCCGCACTTCGCGCTGCGCCAGATCAAAGCCCGTCACTTCGCGCAAGAGCACGGACACGTTGGGCTGATTGCGCAAAATGGAACGGATGGGCTGGGCGATTTCCGGCGCGGACAAACCGGCGGTGGCGACTTGATATAAGAGCGGCTGGAACAGGTGGTGATTTTGCCGGTCCACGACCGTGATTCGCGCGGTCGGATAAACGAAGGCCTGGCAAAAAGTCAGGCCACCGAAACCGGCGCCCAGCACCACCACGCGCGGCGGCTGATGGTTGATCGTATTCATCATTGGAAATACTCGACGCTCAAAGATAATTCTACGCGCCGTCAAAGCATTGACTCAAGTCAAGGAAATCAGGTTCACAATACTTTAAGCTATCAGCACAACCAAAATGAAAGAATACAACCATGTCACCGAATAAAAATTCAACTGAAATCAAATTTGCGCCGGCCCAAGCCATGTCCGTTGGCAGGTTGGTGGATTACCAGAGCGGCTCCATCGTCAGCCGGGAAATCGTCAAAGGCGCGACCGGGCGGGTCACGCTGTTTGCCTTCGATGAAGGGGAAGGTTTGAGCGAACACACCTCACCTTTCAACGCCCTGGTCCAGATCATCGAGGGCGAGGCGGAAATCACCGTTTCCGGACAGCCGCACCACGTCAAGACGGGTGAATTGATCCTGATGCCGGCGCAGCAGCCGCACGCGCTGAAGGCGCTCAAGCGGTTCAAGATGATTTTGACCATGATCCGTTCCTGAACTGCAACCGTCACCATCGGAAACTCCAATTGGCGGAACGCGCCCAACCGATTGACGTTTGATCGGAGGGAAAGCTCGCCGGAATGTGGAAAGCTTGTATGCGGACTATTTGCGTGATCCAACGTCAGCTCCGCCAGCATGGCAGGCGTATTTTGGCGGGTTGACGAACGGCCAACCCAACGGCGAATCGGAGTTGGCGGATTTGCAGGAGCGCGTGGACTCGCTGATTCGCAGCTACCGTTCGCGCGGACATATCATGGCGCAAATTGACCCGCCCCAACAGCCAAAGGCGGAGCCCCGTTTGGGCATCACCGCCGTCGGCACATGCAAACTCAACAACTTCCAGTCCGCCGCGCGGGTGAAGCCTTTGTCAAAACTCAGGCTGGCCACACTCCCCGGCCCGTAGCGGCCCGGCACCCAGTCCGCCACCGGCAGGCGATGGCCCAGTTCCACGTTGGGCCGTTGCTTGCCTTTTTGAATCCATTCGGTGTGCGGTTCAAACAGGGAGAACACCTTCGCGTGGGCGGGAATGGTTTCCTCGTTTAACAGCCGGCGCTTGACCAGGTCCAGATGCTTGTCCAACATCGCCTGGAAATAGGCGAGCCGCTCCCAGCGCTGGCGCAGACGGTCTGGTCGCACAAGCCCAGCAGACTCTCCCGCACCTTGGCCGACAACTCCCGCCAGCCCGGCAGGTCGTAACCGGAATCACGCAAGCCTGCCACCAAGTCCACGCATTTGCGGCCCGCGTCCCAGAGCAGGTTCAGGTCGGTGGGAAAATGCACGTCGGTTTCCTGCACATAGGTGTCCACCTTCACTTCAAGCACCGCGCCGGGCGCGCCGCCCTTTTTTTGTGAACACCTCGCGGCCTGCGGCCGCAACGACCGCGTTGATCTGTTGGAGCAGTTCGTCGTCGAGCAGGGCGACGTTGTCCCGCAGGGTTTGATGGCCGAACCATTTGTCCTCCTCGCCCCACGGCGCGGCCGGCACGCCCAGCCTCTGGCGCATGAGGGCAAGGGACTGCGCGTCCTACCGTTCAAAATCAGGCTGCCGGAGGCGCGTTGATCTGGCGTTCCAAATCCGACACGGTTTGCAGCACGCTGGCGAACAAGGGCGGCGGGGCGATGAACATGGCGCGCATGGCTTGATAGTCGCGTTCGAGTTCGGCCCGGCGGAAGTCCGGCGGTGTGAGGCGGAAGATGCCGGGCTTGGCCAGATCGTAGCGCGGCCAACTGGCCGCGAAAAAGCGGCTTTTTCAATCCGCCGCCCGCTGGCGCAAGTCGCACCGCGACAGGGCACGGCCGGCGGATTCGTGCCAGACCAGAGCCGCCATGTCGGAATAGTGACGGGAAAAACGGTCGCGCATGGGCTGGCCCGGATGGCGATGGTGTTCGGCGTGCAAAATGGTGGCTTTTTCCCAAAAGGTGCGCTCCAGCTCCAGCACCATGAGTTCGCAGCGGAAATCGTGGAACGGGCCGGGAAATTCCTCCGCCATCCACGGCCGCACGCGGTGGATGCTCACCGGCCGCTGGTCGGTCAGGGAGCCGAATTCCATTTTGACAGAGCGGCCGAGATAAGCGAACCCGGACGATTCGCGCGTGGGATAATGAAACAGCACCACGGACGAATGCGTGGCGGCATCCACCTGAAATTCCATCCAGTCCAATCCGCCCGGCCGCCGCCCGAGCGAGGCTTGGGCGAGCCGTTCCAATTACGGCAGGAACCGGTCGCGCACGCTGGCGATGCTGGCGGTTTCCAGTTCGTGCATGCGCTCCGTGCGCTGATGGGGACTGGCGCTTTGTTCCACAACTTCCTCGCTGATGCCGAGGAAGTCCGGACTGACGGAGAGGTCAATGTCCTCGGAGAAACGTCCGATCACGCCGAAGACCTTGGACAGGGAGGTGCCGCCCTTGAAAACCAGTTGCCGGCCAAATTGTGGATGGGCGAACGGCACGGCCAGCATCCACGAAACCCAAAAATCCTTCTCCACCACGGTCAACAGACCGCGCCGGGCCACCGTTTTCCGGATCAGCAGCGCCTGTTCGTCGGCGGGGCGCTTGAAAATTCAAGTTTCACGATTTCTTTCCCGCCAGCTCGCGGAAGATCGGATGCATTCATGCCGGTGGCATTTGGACACGGTTCTGCGCCGATATATTGTCACGCAAATGAGCGGATAAGCCAATCTTGCGGCTTACTGCTTTTGTTTTCAGGGCGCATCGGCTAAAAATGGAGGCATGTATTCACCGACGCTTGATGAATTTTTAAAACTCGCGACGCGGGGAAATCTCATTCCCGTGGCACGCCGCATTTTGGCCGATTTGGAAACGCCGCTCTCGGCCTATCGCAAAATTCGCGGCCAGGGCGAATCCTTTCTGTTTGAATCGGTGGAAGGCGGCGAACACGTCGGGCGCTACTCCTTCGTCGGCTGCAATCCGCGCGCAGTCGTCCGGCAGGACGGCCAGCATGTCCAGGTCATTGAAAACGGACGCATCACCGAAAGCGCCGTAGTCGGCAGGGACGTGAAGGACGGCCTTGAAATCGTCGAGCGCATGATGAAAAAATTCCGGGCCGTCACCACGCCGGGCCTGCCGCGCTTCACCGGCGGTGCCATCGGCTTTATCGGCTACGAATTCATCCACGACGTGGAACCCGTCGTCCCGCGCCCGCCGCACGATGAATTGAAGACGCCAGTCATGTATTTTCTCATCGCCGACCAGTTGCTCACCTTCGACCGCGCACAGCAGACCATCACCATTCTCGTCAACGCCATTTTGGACGATGCAGAAACGCCCGCCGCCGCCTACGAAAATGCGACGGACGAAATTGAGCGCATCATCTCGCTGCTGGAGCAGCCGAGCGAACATCAACCGGTGACGCTGCCGGAGGCTGTGGCACCGGTCGCGTTTGAATCCAACCAGACCAAGGAAAAGTTTATCGCGAACGTTGAAGCTTCGAAGAAATACATCGCGGCGGGCGACATCATCCAGGTGGTGGGTTCCCAGCGGTTTTCCGCACCGGTCACGGCGTCGCCGGTGGACATTTACCGCGCGACTCGCAGCGTGAATCCGTCGCCCTACATGTTTTTGCTGGAGTTGGACGGCTTTGCGCTCGTCGGCGCATCGCCGGAGTTGCACGTCCGCTGCGAGGAAGGCAAGGTGGAGATTCGTCCCATCGCCGGCACGCGCAAGCGCGGCCTGACCGAGGCGGAAGATCTGGCGCTGGAAAAAGAACTGCTGGCCGACCCTAAGGAACGCGCCGAGCATGTGATGCTGGTGGACCTCGCGCGCAATGACATTGGCCGCGTCTGCGATTTCGGCAGCGTGCAGGTGAAAGACTTGATGATCATTGAGCGATACAGCCACGTCATGCACATCGTATCGCAGGTTGAGGGAAAATTATCTGCGGACAAATCGCCCTACGATTTGATGCGCGCCACCTTCCCGGCCGGCACGCTGAGCGGCGCGCCAAAAATTCGCGCCATGCAGATTATTTCCGAACTCGAACAGACGGCCCGCGGTCCTTATGGCGGGTGCGTCGGCTATTTTTCCTTCAACGGCAACCTTGATACGTGCATCACCATCCGCACGGCGCTGATCAAGGACGGCAAAGCGCATGTGCAGGCCGGCGGCGGCTGGGTGAACGACTCCACGCCGGAAGGTGAATTTCAGGAGACCATCAACAAGTCCATGTCCATGCGCCAAGCGGTGGCGCTGGCGGAGAGTTTTGGCAAAACTGCGTAATTACGAAACCCGCCAAGCATGCGGAATGAAGCACCAAAATCTTTTACGTCATCCGTGCGTTCCGTGGCTAAAAATGGAAGCCAAGCCCGCCAAACCCGGCTCCGAAGCCGACGCGTGCGAATGTTGCGGAAGTTTTGACGGCGTTTTGGAGATGGGCGGGCAAAGGCTCTGCGCGGATTGCGTGGCTTTGGCGGGTTGCGGGTGCGCCGGACACGGCAACGACGACGCAGCTTAAATAAGTTTACTTTGCGAACACGGCAGTTTTTGTTAGATTGCCACTGGAGCGGGAAATTTATGAAACGCATTGGCCTTGGCGTGGTTATCGGATTACTTCTCGGCGCATCGGTTCATGCGACGCAGATTGGGCTGATTAAAATCAACGGGGCGATCGGCCCGGCAACGGCGAGCTACATTGCCCGCGCCCTCGACACCGCTGCCGCACAACAGGATCAGTGCCTCATCATCCAGCTCGACACGCCCGGCGGATTGCTCGAATCCACCAAGCAAATCGTCCAGTCGTTCTACGCCTCAAAAGTCCCGACCGTGGTTTATGTTTCGCCGTCGGGCGCAAGCGCCGGCAGCGCCGGCGTGTTCATCACGCTCGCGGCCGATGTCGCCGCGATGGCCCCCAACACGACCATCGGCGCGGCGCATCCGGTGGAGATCGGCACGGGCGGCAACGTGGAGAAAACCGATAATGTGATGAAACAAAAGCTGGAGAACTATGCCTCCAGCTTCATCGAATCCATCGCCGACAAACGACATCGCAACGTCGAGTGGGCGAAATCCGCCGTCCTTGAAAGCCAGGCGACCACGGCGGAAAAGGCGCTCGACACCAACGTCATTGATTTGATCGCCACCGACCTTCCCGATTTACTGAACCAGTTGGACGGTCATGTCATCAACGGCAAGCCGATGGAAACCGCCGGGGCGACCATCGTGGAAATCCCCATGAATTCCTGGGAGAAATTCTCCCAACTGTTTCTGCGGCCGGAAGTCATGTTCATTCTGATGCTGATGGTGATTTACGGAATCATGGGTGAGCTGACCAGCCCGGGTGCGATCCTGCCGGGTGTGATCGGGGCGATCGCCTTGATTCTCGTGCTTTACATGTCGGCCGTTCTGCCGGTCAACATCACCGGGCTGGTGCTGATCGGGCTGGCGATTGTGCTGTTTGTCGCCGATGTTTTCGCGACGACGCATGGCGTGTTGACGGCGGGCGGCATCATCGCATTTTTCCTCGGCGCGCTGATGCTGTTCAGCCAGGCCGGTCCGGGCTTTGGCTTGTCGCTGCGCTGGATCATTCCGGCGACCATCCTCACCGCACTGTTTTTCATTTTCATCGTTGGCAAGGGCATCGGAGCCCAGTTCAAGTCCGCCAGCACCGGGAAAGAGGCCATGCTCGGAAAAACCGTGAACGCGATTTCGCGCATTGACCCGGCGGGTGGCAGGGTGTTCATCGAGGGTGAAATATGGAACGCCGTGAGCGCCACGCCGGTCGAGGCCGGACAACCGGTGGAGGTGACCGGCATCACGGGACTGACTTTGCAGGTGAAACCCAAAAACTAAATCAAAATTATGGAACAACTCATTGGCGGACTGGTAAAAATGTTTGGCGTTTCCGCGCCAGTAATCGTCGTCGTGGTCGTCCTGGCAATTTTCATTTTGCCACAGGCCGTTCGCATCTTGCGCGAATACGAGCGCGGCGTGATCTTCCGGCTCGGCAAATTGCAGGGAGCCAAGGGGCCGGGATTGATTCTTCTGATTCCCATCATAGACAAGATGGTAAAGATGGACCTGCGCGTCGTGACCATTGACGTGCCCAAACAGGAAATCATGACCAAGGACAATGTGCCGGCCACGGTGGACGCGGTGATTTATTTCCGGGTCGTGGACCCGAACGCGGCGGTGGTGAAGGTGGAAAATTTTTGGAAGGCGACCTCGCTCATCGCGCAAACCACTTTGCGCAGCGTGCTCGGCCAGTCCCCGCTGGATGATCTGCTGTCGCAACGGGATGTCATCAACCAGAAGCTGCAGGAAATCATTGACCGCCAGACCGAACCGTGGGGCATCAAGGTCACGTCCGTGGAGGTGAAAGACGTGTCGCTGCCCGACAGCATGAAGCGCGCGATGGCCAAACAGGCCGAGGCGGAACGCGAACGCCGCGCGAAAGTGGTGAACGCAGAAGGTGAATTCCAAGCCGCAGAAAAAATGGTGCAGGCCGCCGCGTTGATCGCAACGGAACCGATCGCGCTGCAACTGCGTTATCTCCAGACCATGCGTGAAATGGCAAGCGAACACAACACGACGACGTTCCTGCCGCTGCCGATTGACTTGTTCAGCGCTTTTCTGAAAAAATAGCTCCATGCCGTTATACGAATACGAATTGTGCGAAGGTGAGTGCAAGGTCTGTGGCGGAACATTTACTCTTAACCGCCCCTTGTCAGCGCCGCCGTTGACGAAATGCCCGGCCTGCAAGAAGGCGGTGCGCAAGATTATTTCCGGCTTCAGCACGCCGCACAAACTAAAGCCGCTTTCCATCTCGGATGCGAAGAAGTCCGGCTTTCAGGTTTATAAACGGCTGGGCAAGGGGGAATACGAACGGCAGTGATGGATGTTTTGATGGTGAATCCAGAATTCTCCAGCACGCATTTTGCTCAAGCCTTCAGTGCTGGAACTGTGCTTATTTGCTGACTTTGGACAGGCGTTTTTCCCAGTCGCCCTTGTGCGCCAGCGGATCGGCATCCGTGCCCCAGAGTTTTTTCACAATTTCACGCTGCGGTGCGAACGGGCATTTCGCCTTGGGATTTTTGTGCGTGTCATCAAGCCGGCGCAGCGCCAGTTGCGCGCCCGTCATCACGGCGGCATTGCCAAACTTCGCATTCAATTCCTGCGTCGCCTCGTCCAGTGCGCCCCAGCGCTCCGCCCCGGTGCGCCCCCACAGCGTCGGTTGCGTGTCCAGCCGCGCCAGGTTCCAGAACGCGATGCGGATCTGCCGCACCGGCTTGACCTGCCCATTCATCACGTCGCGGAAAACGCCTTCCAGCGCCGTGTTGATGATGGAATTCAAAAACTGCGGTTCACGAAAGCGATGACCGCCGCCAGCCTCGGAAAAATCAGCAAAGCGGAT
>JAJXXI010000535.1 GCA_021781185.1 bacterium | reverse complement strand
TGTTCAATTGCGCATCCAGCACCAGCAGGCCGTTGGGGTCGTGATCCCAAAGTTGTTTCCAAAGTGTGGTTCTCGGCTCCATATCAGTCTGGCCGGCAGTGCGGCAGGATTTCCCGTTCAAAAATGCCCCCGAGGGATTGCTCGTCCACCCCGGTGAAAACACGGTCGCCGAACTTTAGCGAACGCCCCTGCTGGCACGCCTCCAAGCAGAAAGTGCCTTTCAGTTGCACCCGGCCCTCCAAACCATGGCAACAAACCAAGGCCTCCAGCAGCGGCAGCAGGTCATAGCCGCGCCGCTGGTGACAAGCCGAACCCATGCAGAGATAAATTGTCTGCGCCTGACACATCAACGGGAGCTTAACGGACATTGCCCGCCGGGAAAACTCCAAAACCTGAAGTCCAAAACCCGAAGCGACCGGAAAAATCTTGCCCGTAGCGGTTATTTGGTGAACCGTCTTGCGTCAATGAATACAACCATCAAAAAAACAATCGTTCTTGCCGCGCTTCTGGCCGGCGTTGCCGGTGTGAAGGCGGCCGACGCGCCTTTCTTTCAAGCCTCGCTCACGCCGGACGCCGCCATCCATTCCCGGACCACTCAAATCAATGGCGTTTGCTTAAGCGTTTGGGGCGAGAACCCGCAGGCCGCCCTGGCTTTGGGCTTTGTCAACGGCAGCACCGGCGACAGCCAGGGCTTCACTTGGGGCTTGTTCAATTATGCCGATTCCTACACCGGGGTTTCGTGGGGGCTGGCCAACTACAGCAAGGTCAGCTTTGTCGGGTGGCAGGGCGGATTGTTTTTCTGCCCGTGCCTGGTCAACGTCGCCAACGGAACCTTTGTCGGCTTTCAGGAGGCGGTGGTCAACTACGCGCAGGAATTTCACGGCCTCCAGTTGGGACTGGTGAACTATGCGGAAAATCTGCGCGGCGTGCAGATCGGCTTTGTGAACATCGCCAGGAACAACTCCTGGTTCGATGAATTCCCCGATAAGCTCGCCACCGGCTTTCCTATTGTGAACTGGTCGTTCTAATGCGACGTGTTCCAACTCGGCGAAGTTCGTTTTCAAACCCGGAGACTGCGTGCAGTCTGCGGGTTTTCTGGGCTAAAAATACATTTGCCTTCACATGATTATTGCTCTAAAAGAACATCCACAGTTCAAATAATTCAAATAAAAAACAAACACATGAAAAAACTACTCATCCTCTCCGCTCTTGTTGTCAGCGTTGCTGGCGTGCAGGCCGAAGAATCGGCGTTTCAGGCCTCCCTCACGCCGGATATTGCTGTTCATTCGAAGACCACCCAGATCAACGGCCTTGCGTTGAGCGTCTGGGGTGAAAATCCGCAGCACGCGCTGGCCCTCGGCTTCGTCAACGGCAGCACCGGTGACAGCAAAGGTTTCACCTGGTCGTTCATCGCCAACTATTCCGATTCCTACACCGGCGTCGCCTGGGCGCTGGTCAACATCAGCCATGAGCGGTTCGTTGGCTGGCAGGATGGCGTGGTGAACTACTCGGAAGGCTACTTCAAAGGCTTTCAATCCGGCTGGGTCAACGTGTCGCAGGAATTTCACGGTCTCCAGTGGGGCCTGGTGAACTACGCGGAAAACCTGCGCGGGGTGCAGATCGGTTTCATCAACGTTGCCCGGAACAATCCGTGGTTCAAGGAATTCCCGGACAAGCTCGCCACTGGATTTCCCATCGTGAACTGGTCGTTCTAAGCAGCCGTTGTTTTCTCAACCGGAAGCCGTTGCTGGCTTCCGGTTTTTTGTTTCAGTAACCCTGACGCAACAGCCACCACACCGCAAACATGATGCCGATGCTGGCCAGCGACATCCACAGCGCCGGCAGGAAAAACGAGGCGGCCGTCATGGCTGCGCCGCCTGCCAGCGGGATGGTCGCCTTCTGTCGCCAGCCGTAGAGCAAATAGCCGCCGCCCACCGCGCCCCAGATCATCGAGGCCCACAGAAAATTCTGGTTCATCATCAGGTGCAGATTCATGGTCCCAATCTGCCGCAACTTCGCGCCGCTTGCCACTGGAAATCTCTGTGCTAGATTTTTGGCGTGAGCAGCTTCTTTCAGCCCAACCTTAAACGCCAGGGACGCATCGCGCGCGGCGTCATCGGCACGCTCTGCCTGGTCGCGGGCATTGTCGTCGCCGGGGACATTTCGCTCTGGGGGCTGATTCTGGTCGTCGCCGGCCTCTTCGCCATTTACGAGGCCGTGAGCGGCTGGTGCGTCGCCCGCGCCTGCGGCATCAAGACGAAGATTTGATTTTCAATCGCCAAGCTTCGCCCGTCATGGCTGGCCAAGTTGTTTTGAAGCCGGATGGACGGGTGAACGGTTTTTAGCGGCGCAGACCAGCGGTTCAGTTCCCAAACGCCCCGAACAACGCCCGCATTTCCTCGTTCACCATCGTCACGTCGGACAACGTGTTTGCAATTTCGTCGCGCAAGAGCTGGCGATAACGCTTGCGCAACCGATGGATTGCCACCCGCACCGCGCCTTCCTCCATGCCCAGAGGTTTCGCCACTTCCGCCTGGGCGGACTCGCCCTGGCCGGTCGTTAGAAATAATTTCAATTGCGCAAACAACTTTGCCTTCCCGTCCGCTGCACATTCCTGCTGGAGTCGCTCAATCACCTTGGCCAGCAGCGCCAGCGCCCATTCGCGATCAAAGGCCCGGTCGGGACTCGGCTCGTTGGTGGCGGCGACTTGGAATTTGGTGTCCGCCGTTTTCCAATCCAGCGAGAGCAGTTTTTCCCCGCCGCCGCGCTTGAGCCGTTGCGACTTCTTCCATTCGTTGATGAGAAAGTGTTTCAGCGACGTCAGCAAAAAAGCCCGAAACCGGCCGCGTTCCGCGTTCAAGCCGGCAAGATAATTCTTTTCCAGAAACCGCGCGAAAAACGTCTGCACCAAATCCTCCGCATCCTCCTTCGTGTGCCCGCGCCGCCGGACATAGGCGTAAAGCGGAAACCAATAGGTGCGGCACAGCTCCTCCAGCGCGCCATCCGACTGCAGTGTGTGCCGCTGCCCCGCCGCGAGCACGACCGTCCAATGCGTCGTGGCGAAGATGTCGCCCGTTGCGGGTGAGGATGAAGCTTCGGTGGTCATTTTATCGGAGCGTCGGGCACTGCCTCGGTTCGAACAACAACGGCAAATTGAAACGCGCCGGGACGGTGCCTGGCGCTCCGCGCGGTTGAAGCCTGCGTTGATTGATCGGCGGTCAAAGCGAGCTCATTTTAACCACGAATGGGCACCGATGCACATGGATTTCAAAAACCGGGCGGGCAGGAATCCCCGCGAGCCACGTTTCCGCTCACAATCCCAAGGCTGGGTTTGCATTGGTGTCGTCCAGAATCTTGACCGGCGGTGGTGAGGGTTTGGTGCTGGACGCGCGCATTTTTGCCACTTCCACGGACGTTGCCGGGCCGGTGGACATGGGGATTTCAGTAAGGGAATAATTCAACAGCGCCCCATACAACGCGCCAAACACAAAGACGGGCAGCAACGCGCCCGCATGCGTTTTGAATCTTGTTTTCATGCTCATCACTCCTCTACTTAAGCAAATCGGGTGAATTGTTACCGGCTTTGTGATTATATTTTACAACTGCGGCCAACTTGTGGCCCGGCACACGGGAGGACGAGACCGGCGTGGAATGTTCGGAGGTCAATGCGAACTCATTTTGACCACGGTTGCCCACGGATTGCAAAGGCTGGCAGGGCGCGTCACACCGTGTGCGCCGCTGGGTTGAACCTGAATGCACTCGTTGGCCAACGGCGGCGGGCAAAGGACTGCCCGCCCCGCCCGCGAGTCGTGTTTTGGATCGCGGCGTGGCGTTTCGCTTCCCGCCGCAGTCCAAAACCAGCGTCGGCACCGTCCGTTTCCAACCGGCGGTTCTATTTGTCGGCCACTTTGAAAGTCGGCAAATACGGAATGGCGGGATGATGCTGGGTGTCCTGGAAGCCATGAAACCTCTGGCTGTTGATCCACCAGCCGTAAGATTTGCCCGGCTCCAGTTTCACCTTCGCCACGCACGTCCGGTCATCGGCCTCGTAATGCGGCGGGCCGAAGATTCCTGGCGTGGAGTCTTTCCAGGCCGTGGACCAACTCCGCGAACCATCCGTCATCGGCCTGCTGAAACGAACGCGGATTTCCGTTTCGCCCGGCGTTATGTCACGCGCGCCGGAGGCGGGAAACTTCTCCACGACGACGGGCGGTTGTTCGGCCAGAATTTCCGGGGTGTCAGGCGTTGTCGGAAGCCCGTTGCTGAATCCATGGTTCCAAATTTGCCGGGTGAAACTGGCAGGCCGGTTGCGGGATTTATCGCAACGGTGCCATCCTGCGATGCTGTAGTCCAGTATTTGAATCAATTGTAAGAGCAGTTGATCTTTGCACCAGCTTGTAGCGGATCTTCACGCCGCGCGGGTGCTCGGTGAAGCCGGTGATCTGCAGGAGGCCGCAGGCGCCTTTTGGGGTTCGGAACGCGAAGGTGACGGGCGGCAATCTGCTCTCGCCACTCACACTCTCCGTCTGCTCCGGTTGAAGTTCGTAGGCAATGGCCAGATGCTCCGGTTTTGGATTTTCCCAGGACTGCTTGCCGTGGCGCACCGGCACGAGTTGCGTGCCGGTGCCGGTGACCATCAAGGGGTGATTGGCTGAAGGCGCAACCACGATAATGCCCTCGGGCAGTCGGATGCCTGACGACCAATCGGCCATCGTCATGGTGCGGGGCAAAACTTGCGCCTCATCCGAATCCAGATTCAGCGAACAACTATAGCCGAGATCACTCATGGGCAACCACCGGTCCATCACGGGGCCGAAGAAAGGCGGTGGCGCGGCGTCGGGCGGACTTTGGTGAGCTTTCTTCTCCGCATCACTCACCGCAGATTGCAAACGCGAATCGTCCAGCACCGCGACGGCTTCGTTCTGGATTTTCTCCGCGTCGGCCTTGTGGCCGGTGGCGACGAGGATTTCCACCAACTTGCAGATCTGGCCCACGAAATTATTCGTGGCCAGCTTGCCGAAGTCGGGCGGTGCGGGCACACCAGCGGGCAAGGGATGTTGTTTCCGCATTTGCGCCATGCGCTGCTGCGATTCGATTTGCACCTCAAACCCCCGGCGGGCGGACTCGAAGTGCGCCTGCGGATCACCAATGCATTTGAACAGCAACGCGTATTCGCCTTTTATCAGGAGCAAATCTTCCGCGTAGTAAAAACATTCACCAGCGAGTTTGGGGTCGTTCGCATACATTTGCTTGAACAGCGCCAGCGTCGCGTCTTCCTGACCGAGATAGTTATTGATGGAATTCACATCCATGAACAATTTGGCGTAACCCTGTCCGCTGACAAGCAACTGCGCGTCGCGGTCGCGGATTTCCAGCAGCGCCTGCTTCGCCTTGGGATAACGCCGGCCTAGTTCCACCCATTGCGACAGCGCGAACGACAGGCGCACACCGGTCTGGCCCTGGTCGTATTCCAGCGCATGATTGAAATACCAGATATGCCGCTGCAAGGCCTCCTCGTATTTGCCCTGGTCCATTAGATCTTCGGCCTCGTTCCAGATTTTGCCGACATCCGGTTTCTCGCCGGGTGACATTGTCGGCAACCAGGTTTCGGCGGCGGCGGAAAATTTATTTGTGATCCAACCGGCACTGTGTTCGGCGGCGGCTTCGTCCTTATTTCCAAAATAAATCGAAGCAAACGGTTTCTGATCGTCATACATCGAAATATGCGGCAAACCCGGAACGAGGTGCCTGTGGACTAATTCAAAATCTCCGCTGCCTTTGGAAATTTTCAGTTCCTGTTTTGAATCCGTTGGCGTGGCGGCATAGTTTGTTGTCGTGATGTAAAGTGCCAGCAACGCTTGCTTATGACTGATGAGATTATAATGGCCTTTGACCGTCATCTGGTTTTTGCCTCGCTCGACGGAGGTAATTTCAATTGAATCGCCATCGGGGAAATGGGCCTGGCCGATGTAAAAATTGGTCGCTGAACCGGGATTTTGCACGGCTGACATTTGGGCTGCGAGCCGCGCGTTTTCCTGAGCCTTGGCGCGGGCTTTGACGAAATTCGGGATGGCAATCGCCGCCAGCAAGCCGATCACTGCGAAGAATATGAGTGTTGCCGTCAAAGCCACCGCCGTCACGGCAAACCAGCGCCAAAAACGGTCGGGTTTCTGGATAGGCGGCGCGGTCGCGGCCACCGGCTTGTTTACCGCGCGCCAGACGCGGCGGATGACGAGCCAGTCCACTAATGCGGCAGAGGCGATCGCCAGTGAAACCCAGATTGTGAGATCCCACAAATCAAGAAACAGCGAGTTCTGGAGGCCAAGCACCTGGCGGGCAAACAGCTTTGCCAGCACCAGCCACAACCACGCTATCGCTCCGTCTACCACCAGCAGCGGGAAAAACAGGCCGTCAAACACCGCTAGCCACAGTCCGCGGAGCTGGCGCGCCGAGCGGTGGATTTGCGCGACGGCTAGCCAGCCGAGAAAGGTGGTCGCCAAAATTCCCGGCAGCCCAAACAGAATAACAAAAGGTGCCACGCCCCAAACCAAGTTGACCAGCACGGTGGATTGGGTTTCTTTGTTGGACAAGGCCGTAGTCGCTAGCGCCATCGCACACAGAACGAAAGGCAGACAAAAGCACGCCCCCACGATGGCTGTCCGCGAGAAGCGCGATCCCTGATTTATAGCAGCCGATGTGAATCGGCTCTGACTGGTATGGGCGCGTTCGGATTCACTTTGAGCCTCGTCGCCTCGGCTGCCACTGCTGTTGAATGC
Organism: bacterium; assembly: GCA_021781185.1. Taxonomy (GTDB): domain Bacteria; phylum Verrucomicrobiota; class Verrucomicrobiia; order Limisphaerales; family UBA11358; genus UBA11358. The sequence goes on along the minus strand of JAJXXI010000535.1, from coordinate 928 downwards.
TTCGCGCACGTTGCGCCGGTTCAAGACAACCAGCGCCCAAATTCCGAACGGCAAGCCGAGAATGGCTGCCGGCCCCGCAATCATCGCCACCACGCATGTCGCCACTGCCAGCGAATAGCGGCGCAGGATCAACATGCATTTCGCGCCAATCAGCACAAAAATGGCGGCGGTGAAGGAAAGGACGGCCATGACGCCGAAGATGGTGGTGCTGACGAATCCGCCGCCCTCCCGTGCCGCTGCGGGAATTGCGAACAGAATGAGCCCAGTGAAGACTTGGATCTGAAAAATTGCCGAAATGATGAGACCGCTGGCTGGTGCTTTCAGTTGTCGGCGGACAGTTTCGATTTGCGCAGGCAAGCCGCTGTTCAATTGAGCGGCCGCATCCCGTCCGGCGGGACTGCCATCGGGCGTTTCTACAATTGTCTCCACGCCTGTCTTCATTTCGCTCACTTGCTGGTAGCGGCGTTCCGGTTTCTTCTCCAACGCGCGCAGGACCACTTCATCCAGGCGCACGTCAATTTGAACCTTTTTGGAGGGCGGTTCGATTTTCTTGCCGGGCAGTTCGCCGGTGAGCATCTGGTAAAACACCACGCCCAGCGCGTAAATGTCCGCCCGATGATCCACCTCGCCCGGCGCTTGAATTTGCTCCGGCGACATGTATTGCGGCGTGCCCATGACCTTGCCGGCGTCGGTGAGATCTTGTAGCGAAGGCTTTCCAGCCTGCGGGTTCACGGGACTTTCTAGTCCCGTGTCGGCGGAACTGGCGGCGGGGACGCCGCCAGAACCCACAGAGGAGGACGTCTGCGCCACATTGCCCACAATCTTCGCCAGTCCGAAATCCGCCACCTTCACCCGCCCGCGCCGGTCCATCAAAATGTTCTCCGGCTTGATGTCGCGGTGGACGATGCCCTGGTCGTGGGCGAATTGC
>JAJXXI010000244.1 GCA_021781185.1 bacterium | reverse complement strand
GGCTGAAAAAACATCCGTCCCACCACTGCGCGGTCATCCTGCAACGAAGCATTGGCGGCGATGCCGTTGTAATCCGTGTTGCCATTGACCAATCCCACGGCATAGCTGAACACACCGCCAAAGACGTTGCCATGCAACAAAACACCCACATCGCGATTAGGCACCAGATCGGTGGCCAGCGAATGCTCGTTGAACAATGCGTTCTGCCGGGCTTGCAACTGCTCCAGACCAACTGGCGATTTGAATTTCCCTGCCTGCAATTGCAGCGCCGGTTGAAAACGGTAGTTCACATAGGCGTCCAGAATCTGCACCGTGCTGCCACCAAATTCGGGCGTAAAATTAAAATCAAAATCATGAAACACCGTGCCTTGGATAATCGGACGCGCCCGACGCAACAGAAAATCATCGTTTCCGTTGAGGCCGCCGTCCTGAAAGAAACTGCGGCTGTCCATTTGCACCAGCCCGTGGATCTGGAAAATAAAATTGGTGTCCGCCGACCTGACGCCAAAACCATTCGCACCCAGCGTTACGCGCGGCAGGCTCTGCACCGTCAGCGCCGCCGCGTTCTGGTTTGTCGTTTGAACCGATGACGCAGTCTGCTGCCGGGCGGATTGTAGTTCCTCCAACCGATCCACTTTTTGCTCCAGCGCCGCGATTTCTTTTCTCAATGCGGCAATCTCGTCTGCCTCGGACGAATTCGCGGCTTGGGTTTCGGCAAATACCGGCAGAATGGACTGTGTGCCGATGACGAGCGTCAGTAGCAGCTTCACGATGGTGGTCTTCATATGTTTCATCAGTGATTGTTTGTGGCAATTCTCGGTTAAAATCCTTATTTAATTAACGACACTTCTTGTCGTTAATTGATCCAAATAAAAAACAAACCGTTCGTCTATTATTTCCCACTTCACAACCAACCCATTTTCCGTCGAGCCCAGAGTTTATTAACGACTGTATTTGTCGTTATTGTGTCCTGTCTGGTGCTTTTGTCAACGACCAATGGAAAGTTCAGATACCTTCGCCGCCGATGAAGCCCGTTGAAATTTCCAGCGGGCTGACGGGGGCTCCTTTGGCCACATCCGCCAGAGTGGAGCGGTCCATGACCCCAGCAACATAGTTTCTGACATCAAGAAAGACGCGGCGAAAACGACAGACAGGCTCCTGTGAACAACGCTGGTAGCCCTTTACAGAAACGCAGTCAATCGGGGCCAAAATGCCGTCAAAATGGCGCACCACCTCGCCCATGGTGATCTTGGAAGGATGCTTGGCCAGATAATAACCACCCCGGATCCCCGCCGAACTGTCCACCCATCCCTTCGACTTCAAAGCGAGCATGATCTGCTCCAGAAAGCGCTTGGGAACATCATTGCGTCGCGCCAGTTCGCGGATGGGAATCGGCGTGCCGCCGTAATGATCCGCGAGCGTAAACATGGTGCGCAAAGCATAATCGGACTTTTTAGAAACCCACATGCTAAAGACGATAAACCCGGTTGATGATTAGTCAACCGGGCAATTCGTTCCGCCGTGGACAATTAGCCGACGATGCGACCGCCTTCGTTGAGGAAGATTCCCTTGAGATTCATTTCCAACGCCTGCGGATTACTGGCCTTGGCCATGGCTTCCTTCTCGGTGACGCGCCCGGATTTTACGAGGTGCAGCAGCGACTGGTTAAAGGTCAGCATGCCGTCGTCCGCGCCGGTTTCGATGGCGGCCGTCAGTTTATCCAGCCGGTTTTCCTCGAGCATCTTCCGGATCAACGGCGAATTGACCATGATTTCCATGGCCGGCGTCATTTTGCCGTCCACAGTGGGCACCATGCGCTGGCAAATCACCCCGCGCAACGTGCCGGCAAGCTGGCGGCGGACCTGTTCCCGTTCATCCGCCTTGAAAAAGTCCAGGATGCGCGTGATGGATTGCGCGGCCGTGGTGGTGTGCAGCGTGGATAAAACGAGATGCCCGGTGTCTGCGGCGCTCATGGCCGCGCCGAAGCTGATGTCGTCGCGCATTTCGCCGAGCATGATAATGTCCGGGTCCTGCCGCAGCACGTGCTTGAGCGCGTGATGAAAGGAAGATGTGTCCAGGCCGACTTCCCGCTGTTCGATGACGGATTGATTGTCCTCGAACACAAACTCGATGGGATCTTCGAGCGTGATGATATGTTTTTTGGAATTGGCGTTGATATGCTCAATCATCGCTGCTAGGGTTGTGGACTTGCCGGAACCGGTGGAACCGGCCACCAGGACGATGCCGCGCGGCGAGTCCGCGATGGACTTGATCTGCTCCAGCAGGCCGAGTTCCTCAAAACTCGCCACATGACTCTTTACATGGCGCATGGCCAGCGCCCACTGGCCGCGCTGTTGAAACAGATTGGTGCGGAAACGGCCGACTTCCGGAATAAAATAGGAAAAATCCACTTCGCGGTCCTCTTCCAGCCGTTTCTTCAAATGCACCGGCAACATCTGTTCCACCACGCTGTTCATCCAGGCCGCCGTGGGCATGGGGCATTCGACGGCGACGAGTTCACGGTTGATGCGGAAAATGACAGGGGCACCGATCTTGATATGGATGTCCGAAGCCAGGCCATCAACGGCAATCTTGAGAATTTTTTTGAAGAGTTCCATGCGCGCAGGATAATACAATCCCAGCCGAACACCAGATGAGAAAATAGACCTGAGTCGCCGATGGCCAGACCGTTCTTGCAGGAACTCAGCCGCACCGCCGCCAGCCAAAAGGTTGTCGTTCCCATGAAGCGAACGGACGGTTTTATTTTCGTGTCTTTCATGAGTTTCGCGGTTAAAAGTTTCCCATGGCTACACACAAGATCGGCATTATCGGCGGCACGGGACTTTACCACATTGAAGGGTTCACGCATCAGAAGTGGGTCACGGTTAAAACTCCATTCGGCACGCCGTCCGACGCTTTTCTCACCGGCAAGCTTGCCGGACGCGACGTCGTTTTTCTCCCACGCCACGGACGCGGCCACCGCATTCTGCCCAGCGAGTTGAACCACCGCGCCAACATCTGGGCGATGAAGAAGCTCGGCGTGCAATGGATCATCAGCGTCAGCGCGGTCGGTTCGTTGCAGGCGAAATATAAACCCTGCGACATCGTCGTGATTGATCAATTCCTCGACCGCACGAAACAATCGGCCGGCCACACCTTTTTCGGACGGGGCATTGTCGCTCATGTCGCCTTCGCCTCGCCGATTTGCGAGGAACTCCGGCAAATCTTGCTGCGCACCGCGCGCAAAGCCGGTGCCAGGGTGCATGACGGCGGCACCTATGTCTGCATGGAAGGACCAGCCTTCAGCACCCGCGCCGAATCGCTCGCCAATCATCGCGCGGGCTACGACGTGATCGGCATGACGAATCTGGGCGAAGCCAAGTGCGCCCGTGAAGCCGAGATCGCCTACGCCACGCTCGCCATGGCCACCGATTACGATTGTTGGAAGAAGGACGAACACGTCACGCTTGAAATGATTCTCACCAACCTCCATCGCAATGCCGACACCGCCAAAAAAGTCGTCGCGCAAGCCATCGCCCAAATCCCGGCGGCACCCGGCTGGAAAACGCACACGGCGCTCAAAAACGCCATCATGACCGACCGGAAACTGTGGCCGAAGAAAACCGTCGCCGAATTGAAACCGTTGCTGGCGAAATATCTTTAAATGACTGCAAAGCACCTCGACCGTTTTGAATTCGAGCGCGTCCTCTGGCAGCAGAACGTCACGCGCGTCGCCGGCGTGGATGAAGCCGGGCGCGGTCCGCTCGCGGGACCGGTCGTGGCCGCTGCCGCCATCCTGCCGCCGCACTGGGCGGATTCAGGTCTTCCCGCCGGACTGGCCGGCCTGAACGACTCCAAGCAGCTCACCGAAACGCAGCGTGAAACTTATTTTGAATTTCTCACTCACTGCGGGGAAGTCGAATTTGCCATCGCCCAAGTCAATGCGGCGGTGGTTGACGAAATCAACATTCTTCAAGCCACGCATCGCGCGATGAACGATGCGCTGGCGCAGTTGCAGCCGCTGCCGCCACACGCGCTGGTGGATGGCCGTCCGGTGAAAACCCTGTGTGTGCCGCAGACCGCCATCGTGAAAGGCGATGCGCGCAGCTACTCCATCGCCGCCGCAAGCGTCCTCGCCAAAGTCACCCGCGATCGGCGGATGCTGGAATATCATGCGCAGTTTCCTGAATATGGTTTTGCCGGGCACAAAGGATATGGCACGGTCAAGCATCTCGCGGCCATCGAAAAACACGGCCCCTGCCCGATTCACCGGAAATCCTTTGCACCGCTAAAGGCAAAAGAGCCGGAACTGCTCTGACTGAATGAATCTGCTGGAAAAGCTGAAGGCAAAGTTCACCGGCAAAGATAAGCCGGAGCATTTGCGGCGCGGCGAACTGGGCGAGTGTGCGGCAAAAAGGTTTTTGCAACAGGCCGGCCTGAAGTTTCTCACCGCCAATTTCCGGTCCGCGCGCGGTGAGATTGATTTGATCTTCCGCGACGGTGATTGCCTTGCCTTTGTGGAAGTGAAAACCCGCTCGTCCGAGGACTGGACACGGCCGGCCGCAGCCGTGGATGCGCGCAAGCGGAAACTGCTGTCGCAGACCGCGCTGGATTATCTCAAGCTCCTGAAAAATCCGCCGGTGAAATTCCGTTTTGACATCGTGGAGGTGCTGTTGCGGGACGGCGAGGTGCGTGAAATCCGGCATTTGCCAAATACCTTTTCGCTGAGCAAGCCCTACCGCTACGACTGAAATTAGCTTGCGCCGGCGGGCAGAGCGGTTGAGCTTTTCCACAGCCATGAGCCTGACTTGGAAACTGGTGCTGGACGCCACGCTGTCGCTGGCCGGAGCGGCGTTTCTGGTTTGGCTGGTCTGGCGCGCGTGGCAAAACAGCGAAAGCCCGACGGCGTTTGTCTTCAAAACGCTGCTCACGGGCGGATTGCTGGGCGGCGAAATCCTGCTGGTCCACAGAATTCAGGATTTACTGCAGCCGGGTTCCGTGGAGTCCAATTCGGGACTGGTATTTCTGCTGGTGGGTTCGGTGGCCGTGGCCGGCAGTGTCCTGAGCATCCTCTGGACGCCACACCTCGCCGGCTTTCTGGTCAGTCCGTTGACGAACTTATTTGATGGCGGCAATGAACCGCCCGAGCGGAAGCCGGCTTATTCCGCCGCCATTTCCAAGCGCAAAGCCAGCCGGCCGCTGGAAGCCATCGTGGCGATTCGCGAACAACTGGCCAGGTTTCCCAATGATTTCAAGGGCGTGATGCTGCTGGCCAACATCCAGGCCGAGGACATGAACGATCTGCCCGGGGCGGAAATGACCTTGAACCATTTCTGCAATTCCCCCGGCGTGCCGGACGAGCAAGTCGTGGCCGCGCTGACGCGGCTGGCCGACTGGCATTTGAACAAAACCAACGATGTGGATTCGGCACTGGCGATCATGGAAGACCTCGTGGCGCGCTTTCCGGAAGCGGAAGTCTCGCGGCGGGCGGCCGAGCGGCTGGGGCGGTTGAAAGGCGGAAAGACGGTTCAACCCGGCAAATCCGGCACGAAACCGGCCATGGGCGCGAGCCAGCTTGCAGTTAAAATCCGGCGCTGACCTCGGAACCGTGGCGGTGGCACATTTAATTAACCGCAGGAGGCGACGTGACACTCCCGCGGCAGCCCGGTCTAATCCGCAGTGAAAGTTCTCATGAATGAACCGGTTGCATGCGAAAGTATTGGGGCCAAAACGCCGCCTGCTTGGGCGGCTCAGGATCTGGCCGACCTCTATGACGAACACAGCCGGGCGATTTATTATCTCGCGCTGCGTTTCTTGGGCGATCCGCAAAAGGCCGAGGATGCCACGCATGATGTGTTTCTGAAAGCGTTCCGCCGCCTGGATCAATTTCGCGGCGAAGCCTCCGTGCGCACCTGGCTTTATCGCATCGCCATCAACCATTGCCAGAACCTCTGCCAGTCCTGGAACCATCGTCATGTTCAGGCCAATTCCGATGATGCCATCTGGGAAACCACACCGGCCAAAACCGATTCCCCGTTGCGCGTGCTGGAGACCAAGGAACTCGGCCAGCACATCCAGAAATCGCTCGACGCGTTGTCAGACGAATACCGGCTGCTGCTGCTGCTCGTCGCGGACGAGGAACTGAGCTATGACGAAATCGCCGCGCTCGTCGGCCAGTCCGCCGACGCCGTGCGCGGCAAGCTGCATCGCGCCCGCAAGGCTTTTGCCGCGCATTTTGAGAAAACTCTTTGAGGAGACGCCGTATGAAACAACAAACCAAACTTTCCCAGAAGCAGGAACACATCGAGGAACAGCAAACCCAGACGAACCTGACCAAGGAGTTTGCCAGCGCCGAGGAATTGCTGCGCTTCGACGCCGCGCAAACTGCCGTGCCGCCCGAAATTGCGCAGCGGCTGCAAAAAAATTCCACCGACATCCATCCGCCGCAATTGCGCTCCTGGTGGAAAAACCTCTTTGGCGGCTGAATCATGAAGTATGCATGGCAACGATTTTTGGCTTTGTTGACGTCCGGCGTGAAGGTGGTGCTCAGCCTGCTTGCGCTGGCATATCTGGCGGCAATCGTCGGCAACTTGGTTCATGCCTTTGACCTGTATGACTGGTTGACATTGAGCGGGCCAAAATTTTGGGGCGGCCAAGTCTGGCGGCTGGTGACCTATCCTTTGTTGCCATTCGGCCTCACGGATTTCATCATGAACAGCATCGCGCTGGTCATGCTGGGCGGAATGCTGGAACGACACTGGTCGCGCGGCCATCTCTGGATCTATTGCCTCGTGGCGACGGCCGGTGCCGGCGTGGCCAAGGTGCTGCTGCAATTCTCCAACCCCATGCCGTTGACCGGAGCCGCGCCCATGATGTTCGGCCTGCTGATCGCCTGGGGTTTTCTATGTGGTCGCGAGATCATCAACCTGTTCATCTTCGGAGAAATCACGGTTTGGAAACTGGTCCTGGGTGCCGCAGCCATCAGCCTGGTCATCATGTTTCTGACGGCGGGACTGGTCACGGCGCTCATCATGGCGTCGGGCGGATTGACCGGCTTCGTTTATCTCTGGCTGAAACAGAAATGGCTGATGAGCCGCGCCAGTTGCGTCGCGCACTCGGAACGCATGAGCCGGCTTGAGTTATGAGTTGCACCCAACAGGACTGCCGGTTGCCGACGCCGCGCGCCACCGCTCTGCTGGGAGCGCCGGCCTCTGGCCGGCGTGTCGCCGTTGCCGAAAAAAACGCCGGCCAGAGGCCGGCGCTCCCGGGCATCACGCGCTCCGCTCTTGCCCGCCAGCGGACGGCTGAGGCCCGCGCAGCCCTGACGGACTGCCGGCTGTGCGCGCACGACTGCGGCGTGAACCGGCTCGCGGGCGAAACCGGCTTGTGCCATGCGGGAGCGGAGGCACGTTTCTTTTCCGCCCAGGTCGAAGTCTCGGATGAGCTTGAATTGATGCCGACGTTTTCCGTGGCCTTGAGCGGCTGCGATCTGCGCTGCGATTTCTGCATCACCGGCAAAGAAAGCTGGAATCCGCGCGCGGGCCTCGGCTTCGATGCCGCCACGATGGCGGCGCAGGCGGAAGCCGCATTGCAGAACGGCGCGCGCACCGTCATGGTTCTGGGCGGCGAACCGACCATTCACCTGCCCACCGCGCTGGAATTCGTGTCGCTCCTGCCGGACTCGGAGAAGTTGATCTGGAAAACCAACG
>JAJXXI010000512.1 GCA_021781185.1 bacterium | reverse complement strand
TTGGCCGAGGCGAGCGTGTGGCTCACCGGGCAGATGCCGCAGATGCGCTGGGTAATGCCAGGCATTTCAGGATACGGCCGGCCTTCGCAGAATTTTTCAAAACCGCGAAATTCCACCACGTGGAATTCCGCGTCGGCGACATTGCCGGCGTCGTCCAAATAGATGCTAATTTTGGCGTGCCCCTCAATGCGGGTCACGGGGTCAATGACGATGCGCTTCGACATAAATTTCTTTCAACCAAATTTCAACTGCGGGCCTTCCAGTTTCGGCGTCTTGCCCTCCAGCACCTGGACCAACAACGCCTTGATGCGGTCGGCCGGCGGCGGGCAGCCGGGCAGAAAATATTCGACTTGCACGACTTCATGCACAGGTTGCACGCGCTCCAGCAAGGTCGGCACAATGCCATCGGCCTTGGGTTTCACCGGATTGAATTGCGCATTTTCGATGTAGGCGCGCTGCAGGACGTTGTCGGCATTGCCCAGTCCGAACTGGTTGCGCATGGCCGGAACATTGCCGGTGACGGCGCAATCGCCGAACGAAACGAGGACCTTCGTCCGCGCGCGAATTTTATGGAGGATTTCCAGGTTGTCCGCATTGCAGACCGCGCCCTCGATGAGACAGACATCCACGCCTTCGGGATATTCCTTCACGTCAATGACGGGGCTGTAAACGAGCTCGACCTTTCCGGCGAGATCAATGAGAAACTCGTCGAGGTCGAGGAAAGACATGTGGCAGCCGGCGCAACCGCCCAGCCAGACCGTGGCAATTTTCAAGCGTTCCATTGTTTTTTCTCCCGTGCGTTGACGATGAATTCAAGTTTGGTGCGGTCGCGTTCCGATTCGGCCACCGTCGAGCCTTTGCGGAACAGCGCGCCGGTGGGACAGGACATCGCGCATTTGCCACACTCGGTACAGCTTTCGGAATTGCCCCACGGCTGGTTCAAGTCGGTGATTATTTTGGACCGGGCGCCGCGGCCGGAAACATTCTTCGTTCCCGCGCCCTCTATGTGCCAGCAGGAACGGACGCAACGCCCGCACAGGACACAGCGGTTGTGATCCATGCCGAACAGGCGGTGCGTATTGTCCACTTCCCAGCGCGGGAAGATGTAGTCATAGCGGACATGGTCCATGCCGAGTTCGTAGGCGAGCGCCTGCAGTTCGCAATGGCCGTTGGCCACACAGACGGCGCAAACGTGGTTGCGTTCGGCGAACAACAGTTCCAGCGTCATGCGCCGGTATTTGCGGAGGCGTTCGGTGTCGGTGGAAACCTCCATGCCTTCGGCAACTTTCAGGGTGCAGGCGGGCAGCAGCTTTGGCGTGCCTTTCACTTCGACGAGGCACAGGCGGCATGCGCCGACGTCGTAAACGCCTTCGAGATGGCACAGCGTCGGAATCTTGACGCCGGCCTCGGTCGCGGCCTGCAAAATGGTCTCGCCTTCCTCGGCGCTGATTTGTTTTCCGTCAATGGTGAGTGTCTTGGCGGCCATATAAAATTATTGATTTGATGGGGTCCGAGTCAGGTTGAGACCAACGGCAGTCAACGCCATCTTCTCTTTCCTTGTTGTTTCAGAAGAAAACACACACAGCGATCCATTGGTGTCAATTTGCCCTTTGAAAGAATCGTTGCTGAAGTCACAGATCACCTTTACGTCCGAACGCATAATATCTTCAGCCGCCACGATGGCACCCTCAAGTTTGCCGATGATCAGGGTGTGTCGCCACGGCCAGGTGCGATGGTTTAGAAAATGCCCCGCGACGAGTGTGGCATCGCCAATTTTGCCGGTAACCGTGCCATCCGCGTGGATGTCCACCGCAACGGTGAGATTTGTCTGGTGGCACCATGAAACAATGGTTCGCGCGTTCCCACCCCAGGAACCAACCATTGCGGGACTGACGATGCTTTCAGCCGCATACAGGTTCCAAGTCGCGAGAAACACGGCGAGCGTTGCAATCAATCCGGCGATTTTTGATGACCTATTCAACATTTTTTCAATGAATGGTGTTGGTTTGTGTTCTTAACTCGCGTTGCGGTCCGTGCCAAGTGTGTCCGGCTGGAGCAATTCCTCATATTCATTACGGAAAAACCGCAGCGTGCTCATCGTCGGATTGGGCGCGGTCTGCCCCAGACCGCACAGGCTGGTGTTGCGCACCATGTCGCAAAGGTCTTCGAGTTTTGCCAGGTCGCGGGCCGTGGCTTTGCGTTTGAGGATTTTATCCAGCAGATTGTGCATCTGCACCGTGCCGGTGCGGCAGGGAATGCACTTACCGCAGGATTCGTCCATGCAAAATTCCATGAAAAACCGGGCCACATCCACCATCCGGGTGGAGTCATCCATCACGATCATGCCACCGGAGCCCATGATGGATCCAAGCTTGCCGAGCGATTCGTAATCCACCGGCGTGTCGAGGTGTTGCGCAGGGATGCAACCACCGGAGGGACCACCGGTCTGCACGGCCTTGATCTTGCCGCCGTCGGGAGCACCTCCGCCCATTTCCTCGACAATGGTGCGGAGCGGAGTGCCCATCGGCACCTCGATTAAGCCGGTGTTTTTTATCTTTCCGGCCAGCGCAAACACTTTCGTGCCCTTGCTCCTCTCGGTGCCGATGCCAGCGAACCATTCCGCGCCATTGCGGTAAATCGCGGGAACATTCGCAAAAGTTTCGACGTTGTTCAGCAAAGTCGGGCAGTCAAACAATCCGCTTTCTGCCGGGAACGGCGGGCGCGGTCGCGGGGTGCCGCGCTTGCCTTCGACTGACATCATCAACGCAGTTTCCTCACCACAAACAAATGCGCCCGCCCCGATGCGCAGGTCCACATTGAAATGAAACGGGGTTTCAAAAATGCCGGAGCCCAGAAGCCCCATGATTTTGGCCTGTTTGATGGCAATTTGCAGTCGCGAAATCGCCAGCGGATATTCTGCACGGACATAAATAAATCCCTGATCCGCGCCGACCGCGTAGGCCGCGATGGCCATGCCTTCCAGCACGCTATGTGGGTCGCTCTCCAGCACGCTGCGATCCATGAAAGCGCCGGGGTCGCCTTCGTCGGCGTTGCAAATAACGTATTTTTTTGTCCCGGGCGATTTGGCAACCGTGCCCCATTTGAGACCTGTCGGGAAACCTGCGCCACCACGCCCGCGCAGACCGCTGTTGACCATGATTTCAATGGTCTCCTTTGGCGTGTTTTCTGTCAGCACCTCATGCAACGCCCGGTAACCGTCTGCCGTGATGTAGCTCTCGATGCGTTCAGGATCCACCACACCACTGTTGGCCAGCACGATGGAAAGCTGCTTGGCGAAAAATGCGGCGTGCGGATCGCTTTGGTTAACATCCGGTTTACCGCCATTCAGCGAGGCGATAATCGAAGGCGCGCTCTCCGGCGTAACTTTGATGAACAATGATTCCTGCGGGTCAGCCTGAACGAGCGGTCCTTCGCAACACAATTTCATGCAACCCACGCCGCGCACCTCGATTTCATTTTGCAAGCCCGCATCAATCACCGCCTTTTCGAGCTGTTCCTTGACACCTTGAGAGTTGGACGACATGCAACCGGCAGCCATGCAGCAACGGAGAACAATCTTTTTACGCGCGAAAAGTTCCGTTTCCTTGATTTGGGATAGATCGTTAAGCGTCATGCTTGCCCCCATTTGTTGATTTGTTCCAAGGTGGACTCCGGCGTCTGACGCGGCGTAACAGCGCCATCATAAACCACCGCCGGTGCGATGCCGCACGCGCCGATGCAACGCGCGGTCAGCAGCGAAACTTTATTATCCGCCGTCGTTTCACCCGCCTTGATCTTGAGTTTGTCCTGCACTGCTTCGATGAGCTTGTCTGCCCCCTTGACGTAGCAGGCCGTGCCCATGCAGACGACGCAGGTGTGTTCCCCTTTGGGCTTGAGCGTGAAAAAGTGGTAGAACGTCGCCACGCCATAGACCCGACTCGGCGGCAGCTTCAGTTTGCTGGAAATGAACAGCAGCAGGTCATCTTCCAAATAGCCGAACAGTTCCTGCGCCTTGTGCAGCACTTCGATCAAGGCGTCATGCTTGAACTGGTGCTTCTTCATATGCACTTCAAGAATCTTGAAGCGCTTGTCCCCGCTGGCGTGTCCAGAAGCAACCGGCTTGACGACCGGTTTTTCTTCGATATTTGAAATGGCGGTCATTTGGATTTGCTAGATGAATATAACTATAAATATTTATATATCGCCGTCAGATTAGTTGTTTTTATTTAGTTCGCTTTGCTTGTTTTGCGAAATTCAGCCCCTTGGTTGCCATCCGAATCAAAAAACTAGAATTCGCCTCCATCAGAAGAAATGCAATTATCCGCGTGTGCTGACAAAAGAACACCGATCAGTTTCAGCGAGATGGAACCAACAGAAACAAGGCGGAGCCGGTGTTCATTCAAATTTTACAGGGTTAAATTTCACAATGAAGCACCAGACACACCGTTCGCGAGTCACCTCACGACCAAAATACGCAAAATTAAAGTCAATAAATGGAAAGCCATTCCCACACCGTTACATCAGATTCACGCTGCGACAGTTGATTGTCATTTAGACGAATTAATTTTCATTGGCCGGTATATTGCCACCAAAAACCTTGGATCCAACAACTTTATTGATTGGTGAGTTTTATGGTCAGCGGCTGCCCCGAGACACTTTGGGAAACAGCCAGTCAATTAGAACAACGAAACCAGACAGATCGACAAAATATGCAAATACGAAACCTTCTCCGGACGTTCATGTTGACCGCCGTGTTCCTCGCCTCGGCCGCCGGGTTGCACGCCGGCGAAGCCGATTTAAAAATCCCTCAATTGAATACTGTTAAGTTTGACGGACTCGGTGGGATCACCGGCGTTGAATTAATGTATCTCGGTATCGTGATGTGCGTGATCGGAGGCATTTTCGGGCTGGTGCAATACCAACAAACCAAAGCACTTCCGGTTCACAAATCAATGGCGGATGTTTCGCAGATAATTTGGGAGACGTGTAAAACATATCTATTTCAGCAGGGCAAATTTCTGGCCATCCTTTGGGTGCTCATCGCCGCATGTATTTTCTTCTATTTCAAAATTCTGGAAGGAAAAACGTCCGGTGATGTCATGGTTATTCTGCTCGCCTCAATCCTCGGCATCCTTGGCAGTTATGGTGTCGCGTGGTTTGGCATTCGCATCAACACCACGGCTAATTCGCGCACCGCCTTCACCGCGCTGAAGGGAAACCCGGTTTCCATAGTGGGTATCCCGCTGCGTTCGGGCATGAGCGTCGGCCTGCTGCTCGTTTCGGTGGAATTATTTTTCATGATCTGCATCCTGATTTTCCTGCCAAAGGAACTCGTGGGCCCATGCTTCATTGGTTTTGCCATTGGCGAATCTCTTGGGGCTTCCGTGCTGCGTATCTGCGGTGGCATCTTCACAAAAATCGCCGACATCGGTTCGGACCTCATGAAAATTGTCTTCAAGTTGCCGGAAGACGACCCGAAAAATCCCGGGGTGATCGCCGACTGCACCGGGGACAACGCCGGCGACTCGGTTGGGCCAACCGCAGATGGTTTTGAAACGTATGGAGTGACCGGCGTGGCACTCATCGCCTTCCTTGCTTTGGCGCTGGCTGGCAGTCCGGTCATTTGCGCAACGCTTATCATCTGGTTGTTTGTGATGCGCGCCTTGATGATTCTGACTTCGCTGGTCTCCTACTTCCTGAACGATGGCATTACTGTCGCGAAGTTCAGCGGCAAAAGGGACTTTGATTTTGAAGCGCCTTTGACACATCTGGTCTGGACCACTTCGGCCATCTCAATTGTTATGACCTTCGTTGCCAGCTACGTGCTGCTGGCCCATCAGACCGGCATCAATGCCGACCTGTGGTGGGTGCTCTCAGCAATCATCTCCTGCGGCACGGTGGCAGGCGCGGTGATTCCAGAATTTACCAAGGTGTTCACCAGCACCAATTCGCAACACGTCAAGGAAATCACCACCTGCTCCAAGCATGGCGGCGCCTCGCTAAACATTCTATCCGGGTTCGTCGCCGGAAATTTTTCCGCCTTTTGGATGGGCTTTGTGATTCTCGGACTGATGTTCTGCGCATGTCTGCTGGCGAATTATACCGACTCACCGATCGTCGCATTGATGCCGGCGCACTTCACCTTTGCCGCGCCTATCTTTGCGTTTGGTCTGGTCGCATTCGGATTTCTTGGCATGGGCCCGGTGACGATAGCCGTGGACAGCTATGGCCCGGTAACTGACAACGCCCAGTCTGTATATGAATTGAGCCGCATTGAAGCCCAACCCGACATCGCCAACCAAATTCAGAGGGATTTTGGATTCAAGCCCGACTTCGAGAATGCCAAGCATCTGCTTGAAAAAAATGACGGCGCGGGCAACACCTTTAAGGCCACCGCCAAGCCCGTGCTCATCGGCACCGCAGTCGTTGGTGCGACTACGATGGTTTTTGGCATCATCATGCTGCTTCAAGGAATGTATGAAGCACAGGTGGCATCAGGCATTGCGGGCGCGTTCAAGCCGGTCGTCGAGGCGTTGAGCATTGTGCAGCCGGAAATCATCCTTGGCCTGCTCATGGGCGGCGCGGTGGTCTATTGGTTTACCGGTGCGTCTTGTCAGGCTGTCGTCACCGGGGCATATCGTGCGGTGGTTTACATCGAAGAACACATGAAGTTGGACGCCACTACGGCCTCGGAGAAAGACAGCAAAGAGGTCGTCCGCATCTGCACGGTCTATGCCCAGAAAGGCATGTGGAACATCTTTATTGTCATCTTTTGCATGGCTCTCGCACTGGCATTTTTCAATCCGTATTTCTTCATCGGCTATCTCGTCGCCATCGCATTCTTCGGCCTGTTTCAAGCCATCTTCATGGCCAATGCCGGCGGGGCTTGGGACAATGCCAAGAAGATTGTCGAAGTGGATTTGCGGGCAAAAGGAACCGAACTGCACGCAGCAACCGTCGTTGGCGACACGGTGGGCGATCCATTCAAAGACACCTCGTCGGTGGCGTTGAACCCGGTCATCAAGTTCACCACGTTGTTCGGCCTGCTCGCGGTGGAAATCGCCGTGACCATCCCGCATCAAAGCGTCAAAACGATCATCGGCGGATTTTTTCTCATCGTGGCGCTCGTGTTTATCTACCGTTCGTTTTACGGCATGCGGATTCCCGAGGAAGATTTGAATGCCGACGATCATATCATCCATCCGGAAGCACCAGAAAAAAAAACGGCTAAACCAGTGAAAACCAGAACCGCCACCACCAGTTTCGTCAGCGGTTCGGGTGTGGAGTTAAAAAGCAGCAGCGAATAGGTTCGCCTCTGTTCACGGACGGACAGAACGGAGAGCGACGAGCTTGAGATAGATGATGGCGCTGTTGTTGTCCGTGTCTGCCTCGTGGGCCAGCCGCTGCACCTACACTTCGTATTCATACTGGCTGACCTCCGGTTCCGTGACCTCAAATTCCACCGGTAGTTCCTGAAGTTGCTGGGCGTTGACGCGCTTGGGTTGCACCACCTTGCCATGGCGCAGGAACTGCACGGTGAGGTCTTCCAATTCTCAGCCGATCATCCGCCGATGAAGGCGGTAGAAGAACAGGCAACCAAAAGAAAGCGAAACGACAGAGGCATCAATCGGCCTTCAAGGCCAAAGTGGGATTGGCAGCGCTGGCGGGGGTAAAGACGGTGGCGGAGATTGCCCGGGAGTATCAGGTGCATCCG
>JAJXXI010000159.1 GCA_021781185.1 bacterium | reverse complement strand
GTTCATGGCTCAATTTTTCCAATTATTTTACCGAGGTGCCGGCTCTCAATTTTACATCCGGCCGGACAGCCGTAGCTTTTCTCTGTTAATCCCGAAAATTTAACAATTACGTCGGCGAGCCGACAAATTACTCAATGACCGGCTGGATTTTCGCGGGGCGCGAACGGGCCGGATCACATCGTCATGTGCCGCCGGTTGACATTGCCATCAACGATCGTTTCATGGATTAGATCTGTTTCGTTTGGCTCGCAATAAAACCATCGGTCTTGTTCAAGCTGACCGCGGCACGACAAAAGCAGCACAGCGCGGCAACTCACAAGGAACTTACCGCGCGATAGAACTGCACCGGACCACCCGCCCTATTCGTAAAATCAAACGTCCCGTTCGTCGAGGTGATGTTCGTGTAAACCGGGGACCAGTTTATCAAATCGGGTGAAGCCTGGAGAATGCACTGCCGGTTCGCGCCGGTGGCGAGATGCAGTTGAAATGTCCCGGCCACGGTCGCCGGTGCGGATGAGAGCCAGATGGGGGGATTCAGCGCCTTGGCCAAATTCAAGCGCCCGCCGGTCACGCATTTTCCCGCGAGCGATGGCAGTGGATCCGTGGCCGCCAGTAGTCGCTGGATGATTTGATGATAATTCTCGGTCGGGTATTTGGCCAGCATCAGGGCCAAGGCACCGGCAACACATGGAGCGGAGAATGAAGTGCCCGCAATGTTGACGGCCAGATTGCTCGGCGGATAGTAAGACGTGTCGGAAAAACTGATCGTCGAATAAACCTGATCGCCCGGGGCCGCCAGATCCACACTCTTTGCCCCGTAATTTGACTGAGATCCCAAAGCATCCGTGCGGGTCGTGTAAGCGACGGAAACAATGTTATCTATTCGGTAACAAGACGGATAACCGGGGCTGAGGTCAATATTTCTGCCCGGACCAGCGGACTCGTTATTGCCGGCCGAAGCCACCCAGATAACACCCGCATCCCGCGCCGCAACAATGGCATTGGACACCACCAACGAAGGGGTCGGGGAGTCAAAACTGGCGTTGATGATCCGGGCACCGTTTGCCAATGCGTAATCAATGCATGCGGTCACTGTCGAGTCGCTGCCCGTGCCCCCACTCAAGCATTTGCAGGCCATCATTTGCATCCGCCACGCCACGCCGCACACGCCTTTGCCATTGTTCCCCACGGCACCCAGCACCCCAGCCACCAAGGTTCCGTGGCCATCGGCATCCGTCGGATCATTCGTGCCGGTGAACGCATTATAACCATGCCCGCCATCGTAGGGATTCACCCACATGTTCGAAGCCAAGTCTTCATGCGTGGCGCGGATGCCGGAATCCAGCACCGCCACCACGATGTTGCTGGCGGAGGACCGCACATCCCAGGCATCCACCGCGTCAATGTCCGCGTGCGGCGTGCCGCCATTTTGACCATGATTATCCAGGCCCCACAGCAGCCCGTTCGTGAAATAGGGATCGTTTGGCAAAGTCGCATCCGCATACACCAGGTAATCTGGTTCGGCAATCTTCACCAGACCGCTCTGCTGATATCTGGCGATCAGCCCCGGCACCGTCTCACCTGCCGGCACCGTGATCACCTGAAAGCCGCCGACCCGCGCAAAGGTGCGGCGCACGGCGTCTCCATGCGCGGCATGAAACGCCACCAGTGCGGCGCGGTTAATGCCTAGCTTGGGCAGGATGAGAATTTGATCCGTCCGATAAGCCGGTGCAGGAACCGATGCCCCGCGAGCCACCCCCAGCATGGAGAACAGCGACAAACAAAGAATGCCCAGTCTGATCATAAGCACTGTTTTCTCATGGGTTGCCGGCGGAACCAAGAACCATTTTACCGGAGACACGCCAAACCTTCCACGAAAACAGGTTTCAAACCACCACGTCACCGGCAAGCACAAGGCATCAGGTCTGATTGGTGGTCAGTTCAACCATCCGTCATTAAGAAAGCACACTGGCCACTGCCGCCAAAAATTCCTCGCTGGAAAAGGGCTTGGCGAGAGTATGCACTGCTCCTAGATGCCGGGCGAGCTTGAGATTGGTCTCCGGATCGGCCAGACCGCCGCCGGACATGGCGATAATCCGCAGGGCGGGGAATTTCCGCCGCAATTCCAAAATGGTTTCAATGCCCTCTTTTTCGGGCATGACCAGATCGGTGATCACCAGATCGAAAGTCTTGTCCTGAACCAGGTTCAGCGCGTCCCGGCCGTTGGTTGCCAGGCTCACCTGATGCCCCGCGCGTCGCAGAACGCGACCGGTTAATTCGAGCAATGGCTCGTTGTCATCCACCAAGAGTATTTGGGCCATGATTTTGCTTTAGGCTTTGAGTTTCGACCATCAACGATCCCCGGCAAAGCCGAAGGTCAATGACTTCAATCCTGACATGGGTCAGGACTGTGTGCTTACAATAGAAAAAGTCTCGTCAGACCGTATCATTTGAGGGCAAATATGTCCTCTTTTTGAAAACCAAACCAGAAAAATGCATTGACCCTTAATCCGGCAGTTGGGAGAACTTTCAAGCTCCCCCCAACTGCCGGATTAAGGGTAATGTGAGTTGCAACAAAACGATGCGATCAGGATCAAGCCGGAACCGATTCTACCCCGGCATTTTGAATCAGCTACGTCTTCAGGAAACGGACGCCGTCGCATCAGGATGCGACCCCTGGCCCATCTTCGGCAGGTCAGGATCTAGAAAACCAAGGGCGTGCGGCGGCTTGATCACCCGCACTTTGGCGCGAGCCTGCTCCTCCTTGATCTTCTCATGAAGCGCATGCATTTCCGTCCAATGCTGTTGGGGCCGAAAATGATGCTCGGCGTGATAACCATTGTTAAACCAGATGAGGTTGTAGAGCCGATGGTAGCTGCTCACGCCCCAAGCGATCGGGACATCAGGATTGCCGCCGTAGTGGAGAAAATATCCGTTCAGATAAGAAAGACAGTGGCCAAAATAATAAAATGGCAGATAAAAAAACATGAACTTCCAGTTTAACACAAATCCAACAACCATAAGGGCGACCCAGGAAGTGATTTCAAACACTCCAAATCGGGCGTCAAACGGCCGACGCCGCTTCACTTCGCGATAGATCGCCTTGGGATCATCGCGGAAGTAGCTGCAAAACACATAGCTCCATACGTTTTCCGGCTCCCCATGATCGCCGTGACGATAGATCGAAAGCCAGTCCACCGTTTCCCCATCCGGCCCGGGCCGGTCGCTGTTGCCCTGATGATGCCGGGTGTGAACCACATCGTAAAACTGCTGCGAAAAACCCATCGTCACCGAAAGCAGCCAGCTAAACGCATAATTGAGCGGCCCCCAGGTAAAATAGGGATTGTGAATAAAATTATGCGCAATGCCGTTGATGTTCCACGAAATGCTCACTGAATAAACAAACCCAAGCACCGCGAGCAACCACCAAGGAGCATGGGGGAAAATGAGAAAAAGCCCAATCAGATAGGTAAAATGGACCAGACCACAGAGAACGGGAATCCAGTCGGCCTTCTTGTAAGCCATTATTTTCACGCGCGCAAATTAGCTCAAAAACAAAGCGGTGCAAGCGCGTTTTATCAACCTCTGAAAGCAGCGCTTTCTCGCCTACAGTCAAATTCTCTATTGAATGAATCTGCCTTCCAGTCTCGCCAAGACCTCCTGCGCCAGCACCTCGTAAGCCGCCGAGCCGGTGCTGTATTTGTCGTAGTATATAATGGGTTTGCCATGGCTGGGTGCCTCGGCCAGACGCGTTGTGCGGGGAATTTCCGTGTCGAAT
The DNA here is from genome assembly GCA_021781185.1 of bacterium. Lineage (GTDB taxonomy): Bacteria > Verrucomicrobiota > Verrucomicrobiia > Limisphaerales > UBA11358 > UBA11358. The sequence continues at coordinate 3,948 of JAJXXI010000159.1, read as the reverse complement.
ACCTTGGGGCCAAGAAGATGGCGGACTTCGGTGACAACTTCGTTGGACAACTTTGTGCGACCGTCAAACATCGTCATTACCACGCCGAAAATTTCGAGGTGCGGATTCACGCCCGCAGTGCGCAACTGGTCGAGTATCCGGTTCATCATGGAAATGCCCTCCAGCGCGTAATACTCGCATTGCAAGGGCACGAGAACGCCATCACAGGCAGTGAAAGCGTTAAGTGACAAAATCCCCAGTGACGGCGGGCAATCAATGAGTATCAGGTCAAACCGGCCGCTGTCGCGAACCGGCTGGAGCACCTGCCGAAGCCGGTGCAGATGATTTTCCAAACGCGCCAGTTCCAAGTCCGCCGCGCATAAGTCCACCTCGCTCGGCACCAATTCGAGTCGGTCATAGTTCGTTGGTTTGATCTTTTCGGCCAGCGCGCCCTCGCCAAGCAAGACTTGATAGGCGCTGGCACCTTCGATTTTTTCCACGCCGACGCCGCTGGTGGCGTTGGCCTGCGGATCAAGGTCGAAAAGAAGCACTTTTTTCCCGAGCGCAGCCAGACAGGCGGCAAGATTGACAGCGGTGGTCGTTTTTCCGACTCCGCCCTTCTGATTGGCAACGGCGATGACTTGGGTTGGCACTGGCCGCATTAAATGAAAAGCGCGGTGGCGTTTCAAGCGCACACCGCGCAAAAGCGGAAATATTTTAACTTACTGGCCAGCCGGTGCAAAGCTGGCCGTCTGAAACAACGCGGCGGAAGCGGGCTGGCCAAACAATGTCGTCACCGGCTGGAGGCTGGTCACCGGATTGGTGCTGGCCACAATGCCACCCATCGAACCGACGGAGGCGACCAATTGCTGCGTGGTTATTGGGGCAATGGGGTCCACCGCTGTCGCCACCGGTCCAGAAACCGTCAACAGGCTGCCTGGTGACACGTCGGAATGATCAGCAAAGACCACCGTAATGAGGAGCAGTAGACAAAGGCTGGTGGCAAACCCGCCCACCACCCCGGGGCGTGATTCAAAAATCCCGAGAAAACGATGAAACCAGCCGGCCTCGGCCTGCAGGCGCTCAGCCAGCGACTGGGAATGGGCGGCCGCGCCGGCACGAATGCGCAAGATGACTTCACTGGAAAAACTACTGAAATAGCCCGGCGGCGGAATCTCATGCTGCTTCAACTTTAACAGCTTCTTGACCTGTTCAAAATTGTTTTCGTTTTGGTTCATGTTGATTTCGCGTATTCGGCCAAGTAGCCCTGCAGTTGCTGGCGGGCGTAAAACAACCGCGAGCGCACCGTGCCTATGTTGCAGTCCATGATTTCCGCAATCTCTTCATGCGACTGCCCTTGCACGTCATGCAGCACCACTACCATTCTGTGAGGTTCTGACAGACGCATTAATGCTTCGTTCAATTTTTTTTGCAGTTCCGTCAATCCCACCTCCCGATGCGGCGTTTTGTCGGAAATCAGCGCCACAAGATCGGGATTATGTTCGGTATTAAAATCCAAGTCGTTCAGGCTGTAATGATGCTTGTTCCTGCGCTGCTTGAGAAAATTAATGGTCTTGTTGACGGCAATCCGGTAAAGCCAGGTGTAAAAACTGGAGCCGCCCTTGAATGATTTCAGCGCCCGATACGCCTTGATAAACGAGTCTTGGGCCAGATCATTGGCGTCCTCATGGTTCGCCGTCATGTGGTAAATTGTTGCATAAATTCTTTCCTGATAGCGTTTTACCAACTCATCGTAGGCGTTCAGATCACCATTGCGGGCGCGACGGACCAAATCGCCTTCCAACATACCGGCAGGCGTGCTGGCGTCGGGAATGGAAGCGGTCTCAGGCATAATCATTGAACTGCCAAGGCCGCCGTTTGTTGCGCAAGATAATTGGTCAGGCCAATTAATCCCGACAGCCCCGGCGAAGGCGGCAACACCCGCAAGGCCCGGCGCGCCCTTTCCAAATAGCTTTCAATTTCCTGAATCGAAGGCCCAAAGGTTTCATATCTCGCAAGCAAACCGTTGACGCCAACCAGATTTTCCGGCTGCCATTTGACGATCAAATTTTCCAAGGTCTTGCGATCAGACTCCGTGGCCCGCTCCCAAGCCAGCAGGACCGGCCAGGTTAATTTGCCCTTCGCCAGATCCGTCCCCAGTGATTTGCCCGCCTCCGCCTCCGTGCTGAACAAATCCACACAATCGTCATAGACCTGATATGCCGTGCCCACCGCCGCGCCAAATTCACGCAGCGCCGCCCGATGTTCCGGCTTGGCTCCGCTCAGAAATGCTGCCAGATCGCAGGAAAGCGTGAACAATTCGCCCGTCTTCATTTCGATGACGCGGAAATAATCCCGCTTCGCCGCCTCAAATCGGCGCCGTTGCTGCGTCTGCAAAATCTCTCCGGAACAAACGGTGTTGGTCGCCAGCGACACCGCCCGGCAAACTTCCGTGGTGGGAAAATTGGAGGCGAGCTTCAGCGCCTGCGCAAACAGGCAGTCGCCGAACAGAACGGCAATTTCATTGCCCCATTTGGCCGCCACCGTGGGACTGCCACGACGGATTTGCGCCTCATCCATGACGTCATCGTGAACCAGCGTGGCCAGATGAACCATTTCGATGATGACCGCCGCCGTGACATGAGATGCATCCGGCTTGCCGAAACAGCCGGCCGCCAGCGCCACCAGGGTGGGACGCAAATGCTTGCCGCCATTGTTCAAGGCGTGCTCGGCATACGGAACCAGTTGGGGATCAAACTCCCGCGCCTGATTCATCAACCGCTGCGTCACCGCATGGAGAAACGGCTCCACCGGTTCCACAATCATTTTCCAGGAACGGGCGGGGTCTGAAGTGTGTTTGAGATGAGAATTCTCCACTTTGGGTTCAGCAGCCAGCATCATCAGAATTTTACTTTCGCCGCGCAGGCGAGTCAAACTTGTTATATTTTGCGGCTGGACAAACAAAAAGCGCGGCAACCGTGAAAATTTGGGGCGACCACAGAAAACATCGGTCGAAAGCAACAAAGCCAACACGACGACTGGCAGCGCGTTTTTTTACGGATTTATAAAAAAAAAGCGTGGATGACTTTCGCCATCCACGCTTTGAATTATTATCAGGTCACGCCTGCGCCGGCTGTTCAACCGCCGTCGCTTCCTTGTCGCGATCTTCCATCGCGGCTTTGCGAGAAAGACGGACGCGGCCTTTTTCATCCACACCGAGGCATTTCACGGTGATGTCGTCGCCGACCTTCACGATGTCCTCGGTCTTTTTCACGCGGAAGTTGGCAAGTTCGCTGATATGCACCAAGCCGTCCTTGCCGGGGAGAAACTCGACGAAGGCACCAAATTCTTTCACGGTGACGACTTTGCCACGGTAAATCTTGCCGATTTCCGCTTCCGCCGTCATTCCGGAAATGGAGTCCACGGCGATCTTCATGCCCTCCGCCGAGACGGAGAAGATGTTGACCGTGCCATCATCCTCGATGTCAATTTCGCAGCCGGATTCCTCGACGAGGCGCTTGATGTTCTTGCCGCCGGGTCCAATGATCGCACCAATCTTCTCGGGATTGACCTTGAGGGTGGTGATGCGCGGGGCGTATTTGCTGATTTCCTTGCGCGGCTCGGCGATGGTCTTGGCCATTTCGGCGAGAATCGCGAGACGGGCGATGCGGGCTTTTTCCACCGCAGTTTCCATGATGGCGTGCGGCAAACCTTTCAACTTCAAGTCGAGTTGGAAGCCGGTGATACCCTTTTCCGTGCCGGCGATTTTGCAGTCCATGTCGCAATACGCGTCTTCCCACCCGATGATGTCGGTGAGGAGCTGGTATTTGGAAATTGCGTCGCCGCTGTATTCGGTGCAGATGCCGACGCTGATGCCGGCCACCGGCCGAATCATCGGAACACCGGCATCAAGCAGTGCCAGCGTGCCGCCACAGACGGACGCCATCGAGGTGGAACCGTTGGATTCCA
>JAJXXI010000449.1 GCA_021781185.1 bacterium | reverse complement strand
AAGCGGTCCAGCCAGTCAGACTCCGGTTCGGAAATTTCACTGAAGGAGGACTCGCGGTTCCGCTGGTGGCGGCGCAGGAAATCATAGCACGTCCGCACCGTCATCCGCATCAGCCAGTGCTCAAAGGGCGCCTCGCCCCGGAAACTTTTGAGCTTGTCGAAAGCCTTGAGCCAGATCTCCTGCACAATGTCTTCGATCTCGCTTTCACGGCGCGCGTAACGGCGCACCGTGGCAAACACCCGGGGGGAATATTTGTGCACCAACGGCTCGAAACTTGCGCTGTCACCCGCCAGCACGGCGGCAATGAGTTCGGCTTCGGACCGTTCCATGCGGCGGGGGGAAAACTCGCTGTCTAAAGCTGCATCAACCCTAAGGCATTTTCAAACGTGCGGGAATATTCAGCAATGTGATCCGCCGCCTTTTGCGGTTGTTCCAGGAGCAGCTTCAACCGTTCCTCGGCTGATTCCGGCCGCAACCGGATCAGTTCCGCCGCAGCGACGATGACCGCCAACCGGCCATTGACATCATGGCGCATGTCGCGAAGACTCTGGTGCAGCGCAATGATTTGCTCCTCGCTCAAGGTTACCGGACCGCTCGGTTTATAGCTGGCAGACATGCTCTTATCATCGCGGATGCCCGCGCGAATGCAAGCGGCTTTCAGTTCACGCAAAAAAACATCCCAGTTCCCGGAGCGAGGAATAATCCTTCGCCCGCTCCGTCGTCGCACATCCGACGATGACGTGGTCCACCACCTCGATCTTCAAAAGCTGCCCCGCGCGGATCAAATCCCGCGTCACCTTGATGTCCGCTTCGCTGGGCGACGGATCGCCGCTGGGATGATTATGCACCAGCACGATGCCGGCCGCATTCGCCAGGATCGCCGCGCGAAAGACCTCGCGTGGATGCACCAGCAGCGTGTCCAGCGTCCCATCCGCGATGTCTTCCACGCGGATGAGCCGTTTGCGCGTGTTCAGCAGCAGCACCTGGAAAGACTCCACATTTCGCAACCGGTTTGACTCCCGCATGAAGTTCACCACCGTCTCCGGCTGGTCCAGCACCGGGGATTCCTCGCGGCGTTCCTGCTCCATCCGCCGGGCCAGCGCAAACGCCGCCACCAGCGTTGCCGCCTTGTCACGTCCAATGCCGGGAATTTTCCGCACTTCATCCACCGACGCCAGCGCCAGCGCATTCAACGAACCAAATTTTTGCAGAAGATTCTGTCCCACTTGAATGACGTTCACACCCTTCAAACCCGTCCGCAGCAAAATGGCGATGAGTTCCGCGTGGGTCAGGGCGTCCGGACCGCGCGACACCAGTCGTTCCCGGGGCCGTTCGTTCGCCGGCTGATCCTTCAGACGGTGGGATTCGCTCATGCGAAATGGTTTAACCACGAAACCGGCGAAATACACGAAAAATTTTACCCCGGCTCTGTTCCGTGAATAATTATTCTGCTGCGCCGGCATAGTTACTGAAGACAGACGCGGCCGTTTTGGCTATCTTGCGCGCATGGAAAAAAACCGTCTGGAAGCGTTCAGCGACGGCGTGCTGGCCATCATCATCACCATCATGGTGCTGGAACTGCATGTGCCGGAGGGAACGGACCTCGCCGTGCTCAAGGAAAAGCTGCCCGTGTTCTTGAGCTACGTTCTGAGTTTCATCTACGTTGGCATTTATTGGAACAACCATCACCACATGTTTCAGGCGACCAAGCAGGTGAACGGCGGCATTTTATGGGCGAACCTCCACCTGCTGTTCTGGCTGTCTCTGTTTCCGTTTGCCACCGGCTGGATGGGTGAAAACCATCTCGCGGCCACGCCGACGGCGGCCTACGGCTTCGTGCTGCTCATGGCGGCGACCGCTTACTGGATTCTACAGCAGTCCATCATCGCGCATCAGGGGCGCGATTCCTTGCTGGCCAAGGCCGTGGGCTTTGACTGGAAAGGCAAGCTCTCGCCGGTCCTGTATCTCGCTGCGGTTCCGCTGGCGTTTGCCAGCGTCTGGATCGCCAGCGGCATTTATGTTCTGGTGGCGTTGATGTGGCTGGTGCCAGACCGGCGCATCGAGCGCACGCTCAAGGAATGCCGCGAGGAAAATTGAATGAACGACACTCCCGCATCATCATCCGCACCGGAAGCCAGGCAACAACTGGCGCTCCTGCGCGACGCGCTTTTTCATCTTCACAAGGCGCTGGTGGATTCCGAACGCATCAGCTACGAGCAGAACATCGGCACCATCACCTCGCCCAACCATTTTCTGCAACTGCTCACCGGGGATCCGTGGTTTGCCTGGCTGCAGCCGCTATCCCAACTGATCGTGGCGATGGATGAAGCCATGGACGCCAAGGCGAAAACGCCGCTCGACGCCGCTGCGGCCGCAGCCTTGGTGAAGCAAACCGCCGCCATGCTCGTCGCCTCGGAAACGGGCGAAGGTTTTGCCCGGCATTATTTCGACGCGCTGCAACGTGATCCGGACGTGGTGATGGCGCACGCGGAAGCGGCGAGATTGTTCCGGCCGCCACGAAGCACCGGGTAGGCGGTCAAACTTTCACGCCTTTTTCCTTCTCGCGCAGGCAGTGCGTAAGGTAGGGCAGAAGCTGTTTCTTGCGCGAGACGACGTCCTGCAATTCGTAGATGCCCGGCTCCAGGCGCGGATGATCAATGCGCTTGATGAACTTTTCATCGCCGACGGCCAGCAACAAGGAGTTTTGCGAGGTCACGTCCGTGACGAGCAGCGTGGAGAACAAATAGGCCCGGCTGGCGCGGTATTCTTCCAGCGCCGCGAGCAATTCATCTTTCCGCTTCCAGAACTGGTTGAACCCGATCTCCTCGATCTGCGCGACGCTGAACTTGATGCCGTTCTCGGCGTATTCCTTGCAGTCGGTGGTGATGGCCTGCGGCGCGGGCTTGAGCGTGAGCAGTGATCCGGAGGCGAATAATTTTTCCGTGAATTCGCGGGCGTTGACCTGCGCGATGCCTTCGAGTTTTTTCAAAATCTCCGAGTCGCGCGCGGTGGTTGTGGGCGACGTCAGATTCAAGGTGTCGGAAACCACCCCGGCCAGCAGCAGCCCGGCGATGGGACGCGGCAGTTCCACGCCCTGCCGGAAAAAACAATCCGCCACAATCGTGCTGGTGGAACCCACGGGCTCGTTGCGGAACAGAATGGGCTGTTGCGTGGCCAGCGAGCCGATGCGGTGATGGTCAATGATCTCAATGATCTCCACCTCATCCGCGCCCAGCACCGCCTGGGACAGTTCGTTGTGATCCACCAGAATCAATTTGCGGGAAACCGTCTTCAAAAAGTCAGTCTTGGAAAGAATGCCGACGGTCTGGCCTTCGCCGCCCAGCACGGGAAACGCGAGATAACCGGAGGAGGTGGCCTCGTCGCGCACCGCCGCCAACGGTGAAGTTTCGCGGAAACAGAGAAATTCCTCGTTCAGCACATGGCGCACCGCGAGGGAGGCGCGGCAGAGCGAAGCGGTGGTGGACGTGTCGTGCGACGAGGTGATGACGCTGACGTTCTTCCGGCGGGCGGCGTCAATGGTCTTCGCATCCACGCTGGTGCCGCCGGTGACGATGAGCACGCGGACCCCTTCGCGAATGGCGACATTCTGGATGTCCCAGCGGTCGCCGACGATGACGCAGCACTTTTCCGGAGGAAACTGGTCGAGCCGCGCCGCGAAGGATTCCAACCCCATCGCGCCGATCATCAGAATCAATTCCTCCTCCCGGTCAATTTCGGAGCCGGCGAACAGTTCGCCGTCAAGCGTCCGGGCAAGGACGGCCAGCGAAGACAACACTTCGCGGGAGTTCTGCTGGCCGCCATGACGATTCACCGCCGGAAACAGAAACTTGCTGAGCTTGAACAGCGAGAGCAGGCCGAGACATTTGTGATCGGCATCCAGCACGGGCAGAATGCGGAGGTTCTTTTCATCCATCAACCGTAGCGCCTCCGCCGCCGTCGAGTCCGGGCGCACACTGAGAATTTTCCGCTGCATGACATCGGAAACTTTGGGCGAAACGTCGGCCACGAACCGGGGTGCCGGCACGCCAAAGGTGTTCAGCACAAAATCAATGCGGTCGTTCGTGTCGCCGCAGCGGGCCGCCACCGCCTCGGCCATGCCGGTGCGGCGCTTGAATTCTGCGTAACCGATGGCCGAACAAATGGCGTCGGTGTCCGGGTTCCGATGGCCGATGACAAGGATTTCACTCATGCAAAGCGGGCGGAGCCTAACCAGTTTTGGCGATGGCAGCAAGCCGAAGGCAAAATTGACTCCGCCTGCGGTCGGGCGCAAACTTTTTTACATACAATGAACCGTTTGCTTTCCTTGCTGGGGACGCTGTTGCTCGCGACCACCGTTTACGCCGCCGACAAACCGGCGGTGAATGTCCGTGATTTTGGCGCCACCGGCAACGGGCTGACCAAGGATACCGCCGCCCTTCAAAAGGCGCTCGACACCTGCGCGGCGGCCGGCGGCGGCCGGGTGCTGGTGCCCGATGGCGTTTATCTGACAGGCAGTCTCGTCATCGGCCCGAACACGACCTTGGAACTGGGCAACCGCGCCAATCTGGTCGGCAGCCCCGATCTCGCCGATTACCCGCTGGTGAAAGTCCGCTGGGAAGGTGAATTTCGTGAAGGCCATCGCGCGCTCATCTCGGCTGTCGATGCCCCCAATGTCACCATCACTGGCGGCGGCTCGATATTCGGCCCGCCGCTGACCTTGAGCAAACTCCGCAATCCGCGCGGACCGGTGCTCATCGAGCTCACCGGTTGCACCAATGCCGTGCTGGAAGATTTCACCACGCTTTACCAGCAGTTGTGGTCCATTCACATCCTCTTCTGCAAGAATTTCACCGCGCGCGGCCTGACCATCCGCACCGTCAACGCCAACGGCGACGGCCTGGACGTGGATTCCTGCAACGGCGTGACCGTTGATAACTGCGACATCAACACCGGCGACGATGCAATTTCCCTCAAATCCGGCCGCGGGCTGGCCGCACAAAACCTGGGGCACCCGACTGAGAATGTCGTCATCCGCAACTGCCGCCTGCAAAGCTCCATCTTTGCCGCGCTCGGTATCGGCACGGAAATGTCCGGCGGCATCCGCAATGTCAGAATTGAGAACTGCGTCATTTCCGGCCGGCAGAACGCCATTTTCATCAAGAGCCGCGACGGGCGCGGAGGCTACATGGAAAATATCTCGATGGATAATGTCACCGTGCTGAAATCGCCGGTCTTCATCGGCATTGACCTGGTCAACAAGGGCATTCAGGCCACCGATCCCGTAAGCGGCGACGTGGCGAAATGGGCGCGGGTGCAGCACCTCAGCTTCACAAACATTCACGTGCAGGACGTGACGGAGTTGATCGCCGGCACCAACATTCCCGCCGCCCGGCCGTTGGACGGCTTCACCCTGGCGGATATTTCAGGAACCTGTTCGCGCGGCATTTCGCTGGCAAACATGACGGGTGTCAGCCTTTCAAAAATCCAGGTCACTGGTTACCACGGGCCGCTGATCCAAGCCAAAAACGTCACCGGTTCCGGACTCAATTTATCCGCCGCGAAGTGAGTTGATGGATGGCCCCGGTTGCAACCGGGCCGCCGGACGGAGAAACTTCCCGATCCTTTTCGGGCAGGGTGGAACCGCCGGCTTGGCGGATGCAACTGGCGTCCGCCGCCCCGCCTTGGTGCTGATTCATTCGGAGCCCGGCGGATGCGCCTTGACCCATTTTTTGTAGTGCTCCAAAACGCGCTTGCCGGTGTCTTTGAACCAGCCGTAGCCCTTGCGGCGTTCCCGCGAGAGTTCGTTCACGTTGTCATGAATGGTCTGGTCACGGTCGCCATAAATGGGCAGGTCGGTGCCGATTTGGTAGTAGCGCGCCCAGATCGGGCCCGCGCCCGGCGCATCCACCAGCTTGCGGCTTTCGCCGCCCACCACACGGAACGCCTTGCCCATGATCTCCGTCCGGGCAAACCACGCCGCCGCCGCGTTCACGGCGGCCACGACGCCGGCATCCGGATTCGGAAGCTGCATCAGAAACAGGGTGATCGTTCCGCTCTCGCTGGAAGACTCCGAAGGCATTTCGTAATTTCGCGCGGACACCGGCTGCAACGTGAGCGCGTCGTGCTGCTGGCACCAGACCGTGCGTTGCCCGTTCACCTTGATTTGCGCGGCCAGAATGCAGTCAATGCCCCGCCGCTCGCTGGCGGCCGCCCGGGCACGCAACTCCGGCGGCACAAAGGCGAAATCATTTTGTCCGCCGGCCACGGCGCGCAACAATTTGAGGATGTTCAACATCGCGTCATCGTTGAACGTCACGGCATCGTGGTAACCGCCCTGCAACGGCCAGACCTGCGGCCAGCCGCCGTTCGGAAACTGCGCCTTGAAAACATAATCCAGCCCGTGCGCAAACGCCGTCCGCCACGCGGCGCTGTTCGTGCCGTTCGCCGAAATCACCTTCGCCAGAAACCGCAGCTCGGTGGTCGTGGCACCATTGTCAAAGGTGCCGACGTAGTTCCATTGCACGTCGGCCGGACGGTCAAAGTCGTTGGCGAGGAGGAAATGGGAATTGCTGTTGCCGGCAAATAATTCACCTGGCTGGCGCATGTGCCTGGCAAAATCCGTGTGTTTGCTCCAGCCGCCCGCCGGCGTTTGAAACGACACCACGCAGTCCGCGATGTGCCGCGCCTGAGCGCTGGCATACCAATCCGCCGGGCGGTTCAGCGGCGTGCCGGTGGGCGAGGCAGACGACGGCGGCTGAATGGCCTTGGCGAGGTGATACGCCACCATCTCCGCGTGCAGAAAATCCTGGTCGGCCTGGCGCTGGCGGATGGAATTTTCCACATAAGCCTTCCACGCGGGCAGCGCCGCCACGCGTTCCGCCGTCAATGACCGGGCCGGCGTGTTGGTGCCAATAATGGCGGCGGAGAGGTTCAAAACCGAGGAGCCAAGAACCAGCAAGGCCGGCCAGCGGAAACAGCGAAAGGGGATCATTTCATAGTTGGCAGACGCCGCCGCGGCCGACAAGGTTTCACGGCACCACGACCCGAAGTTTTTCCCGCGCGACGGAAAAAGTCGCCGGCAGATAACCGGCCCATTCGCCGTCCAGTTCAAAAGCCACGGGGCTGTCGCTGCGCACTTCCAATGTTTCCCCGCGAACCCGGCACACCCGATGTTCCGAAAAACGCCGGCACACCAGAAAACCGGGGACAAGCCGCAGCAGGGACGGCAGGTTCACACGCGGAAACACGCACGCATCCAGCAGGCCATTTTGCAAATTCGCCCCGGGAAAAATCTCGAACGTGCCGCCGTAAAACCTTCCATTGCCGAGCAACGCCAGTTCCCCCTCCAGCTTTTTCCCGTTTGCGCTGACCGTGATGCGCGGCTGCTTTTCGGACAGCGCCTGGATGCCGGCAACCACGTAGGCGAGCGGGCCGGCGCTCTTTTTCAATTTCCAGCTCACCAGTTCGATCGCCCGTGCATCCAGCCCGGCACCCGCCAGTTGCATGAAATGGCGCTGCGTCGGCTTCCCATTCTCGGTAAAATCCACCCGGCCCACGTCAATCCGGGTTTCGCGTGCCTGCCGGAGCACCTGCCAGGCGCGTTCGAGGCGCAGGGGGATTTTCAATTCACGCGCAAAGACATTCACCGTGCCCAGCGGCAGCACACCGAGCCGGGCGCGTTGAAAGCCGTCCGGCTCGTCGCCCATCCCGTTCAACACCTCGTTCACCGTGCCGTCACCGCCGGCGGCGACGATGACATCGTAGCCCGTGGCGACC
>JAJXXI010000511.1 GCA_021781185.1 bacterium | reverse complement strand
CACCACGGAAATAAACCCCGGCGCAGAAGGCCAGCGCATACGCCGCGCTGAAATCCGCCGGTAACAAACCGGGAATTCGCGACAACGCAAACGTGGCGATGAAAATGGCCGGCAACAGGATTTTACTTTTCACTGGTGGAATTTTAGCGCGAACCGGGATGGTTTCAAATCAGGAAATTTCCGCGGCTTGCCTTGCCTCACCACAAACAACACCCCGCGAGGTTGGACGATAATACCTTTCAGCGCGCCAGCTTATACTTATTGAGTCCCGCCAGTTTGGGGTTGTATGACCAACAAAGTGAGGTTTTAAATGGAATTGTTTCAAGGGGAGGCGGCTTATGAAGAGTCCGTGTATCTTGAAAGCTCCCACCTTACCCGCCAGTTCTGGCAGGATGGTTTTTGGCTGTCGCGATGCCGCCAGCGAACACCTCATCTGGATTGGGCAAACCGCCCCGGCCAAGTCTTGGTCTGTTAACAGGATTCCATCCGGTTTGATCGCGTGGCGGACGGCGGAAATGGTTGCACCCAACCCTGACGAGCCGCCCGCTGGCACTGCTTCCGCCGCGCCCACCACGGTGGCCAGCAGCCATCTCAACTTCACCAACGCCACGGTGGGTGCCCCTGGTGGCCAGCCATTTCCTCCGTCTGTCCCAACCTTGAATTCCATTCCAATAATCCATCCGATGAAAACCTTCCGTTCATTCACCAAGCGGCGGACGGACGGCCCGCTTGCATCCGCATCGCTGCTGGCCGGCGCACACGTCACCGCCGCCGACTTCGCCGAGGGCAACGCTGCTGAGTGGGGATCGTTCGGGCCCGACTGGGAAGAGGTTGCTTCGTCGGTCAGTGACACAACGAATCTTCTGCGAGTTGGAAACTACTCGCTACGATTTGGCACCGGCTGGCTGTCGTTCTGGACATGGTCGGAGAATGGCAGTGCCTGCGGTTTCCAAGGGAACCAGCCGGTCATCATGCTGAATTGCGCGGGCGGAAGCTTTCGCCACATACCCGATCAGCAACTCGTAAAGAAGAACCACGCGTGGACATTCCACCGCATCCCGCTGACGGGCGACGTTGTCTGGCGGTGCCAGACGGAAGGCGCGCCCTCGCTGGCCAATGTTCATCAGTTCGAAATTCATCAGGACACCTGGCACGCCGGTTTCATGATTTGGTATGACGCGGCTCACTTTGAGCTGAAACCGCAGTTCGACGTGCCCCTTCTGTCCAACGGCGTTTTCCACTCCACCGCGCAAGTGCCCGACGGAATGGAATGCGTGCTGATGACTTCGACCAACCTCATCCTTTGGACACCGGTCGCCACCAATTCCACCACAGGTGGACTGTTGGAATGGATGCACCCGGCAGACCAACCCCGGCAATGTTTCGGCTGCATAAACCCTGACGGAAAGCACAAATGAGAAAGAAGGCCCAAATGAAAAGCAAACTCCTGATTGTGTCGGTTACGCTGGCCTTGACTGCGATTGTGCCGGCACTCAAAGCCCAGCAATGGAACACCAACACCCTGCCGTTCGGCCTCATCGCTTGGTGGTCGGCGGAAGGAAGCGCCGTGGATGCCACTGCCAACCATCACGATGGCACGGCGTCTGGCGGCATCAGCTATGTGTCCGGCCAGTTCGGGTCCGGGATCGCTTTTGACGGAACCAATGGCGTGGTTGAGGTGCCGGACAACCCGGCACTCCGGCTGACCAACGCGCTGACGATCGAGTTCTGGGCAAAACGCCAGCGCTTCGGCATTGATTTCGTTTTGGAAAAGGGCGGGGATTGGAACTCCACCCAAGACGGTGAGGCCAATTACGGCGTGAGTTTTCACTCCGGAAACAACCACATGCTCTACTTCACCTTCCGGGGTGGCTGGCGGGGGATTTCGGGCGTGTCCGATTTTGATTGGCACCATTACGCGGTAGTGGCCACCAACGGATCGGCCAATCCGGCCTTTTATATTGACGGACTCTCGCGCCCGGTTGAGTTTTCTGAGGGGGCGGGCACCGTCAATCTCTTTCCTTCTGCGCGGCCACTCCATCTTGGGGCGCAATTGTCACCGAACTGGAACTATTATGGGAACAACGTGCTGGACGAGGTGCGCCTCTACAACCGCGCGCTGACGCCAACGGAAATTGCCGCAGTGGCGGGCCAGCTCCACACGATCAAGCTGATGGCCATGCAAAATGCCCAGATTGATTCAGACACACCCAATACGCCTTTTGAAGAATGGGGAATATTGGATGCCAACTCAACCAGACGTATTTTGTTGCAGTTTGATTTTTCGAGCCTTCCGGTGTCGGCCAGCATTACCTCGGCAACGCTGGGTTTGGTTTCGCGCGCTCCATATAATTATGTCTATAGTGGTGGTCAGACCATCTGGCGGGTTGAAAATGACACGTGGAATCAATCCTTCGTGACATGGAACAGCTTTGTCAGTGGCACGACCGACTTTCTGGCTGAGGTGAACGGCGGCGTTGGCCAACAGTATATCATATGGGATTTGAATCTGAGCGCATGGAATCCGGCGCTCGATCTGGCGGACGACCGGTTATCGTTGCTGGTCATTGACGACCCCGGGATGAGCTATTACAGCCGGGCGGTTCCCAATCCAAACAATGGCAGCACCTTTCCAGATTCCGATATCGTGCCATATCTGGAAATCACCTACACAGGCAATCCGCCCGTAATTCCGCCGCCGCTGATCCAAGTGTCAGCGCGGACCACCAACCAACTGACGCTGGTATGGAACACGTTTCCGGGCTGGAGCTATCAGTTGCAGGCCAGCGCCGCGCTGGAGATCCAGGGCTGGCTGGGGGTGACCGCCACGAATTACGCGAGCGAATTGTTCCTGACCAACACGGTTGCGACGGGAACCAACGCGCAACAGTTTTTTCGCGTCCGGCAATTTTCCCGATGAACCGGTTTGACCATAAAGCGCATCCAATTTATGAGAATTTCAAGTCTTCGCGCGCTGCAAGCACTTGCTTTTTGGCTGGCGGTAATCCCGCTGGCTCCGGCCCAGACTCCGCCCGCCCTCGAAGCCGCTTTTGTGGCCATCAATGCCATCGGTTGTGTCACGGATGTGAACGCAAAGACCGGGCCGAGTTTTCCATCGGCTGCGGGTCCAATGAACTTTCACCCATTCAATTCGAACCCTTCCTGCGATTGAATCAGCCTCATCCACCTGTGAATACAAATTTATGAACCTCAAACTCCTCCTGGCCTTGTCTTCGCTCTGCGTCTTCAGCAGCCAGGCGACGGATTACAACAGCATCCGCGACGGCTCCTGGTTTGTCGCCACCAATACCTGGGATCCGGCCAACATTCCGGGCAATGGCGACACCGTTTACATCTCGCACCATCTTTATTTTGATTCCACCACCGCCGCCCAATCGGTAACGGTTGGAAATCTGAATTTGAACGGCGCGCATCTGGAAATCGGCGGCCCGGCCACCCTGACGGCGGAAGGGGCTAACTCCATGTTCAGCGGAAGCAACTTCCTCAGCGGCGTCCTCTACAATCAGGGAACCGTGTTTCAAAGTGGCGAAGGCACCCTGGCCATGCCGTGCAGCACCCACTTTGAGAATCTGGGCGTCGGTATCTACAATTTGGCGGGCGACGGAACCATCCTTCTCCGCACCGTCAGTGGCGGCTCCCTCCCTTACTTCAATAACTACGGCCAACTGCGCAAAAGCAGCGGCGTGGGAATCGCCCTGTTCACCGATGTTTACCTCAACAATCTCGGCGGCAGCATCGAGGTGGACGCCGGGACGTTGGTTCTGGGCAGTGGCACGAGTTCCAACGGCACCTTCACTGTGGCGGCCGGCGCGGTGCTTGATTTGACGGGCGGGAGCAGCCCGACCTGGGCGGGAGTGGTCGGGGGCAGCGGTGCGGGCACGGTTTTGCTGGCCAGCGGCATTTTGTCGGCCAGCCCCAGCCTGACGATGGATATGTCCGGGAATTTGTTCCAATGGACGGGCGGCCGGATTTCAGGTGTCACCTCCAATCTGAACACCATCACCATTGCGGGTGCCAACTCAAGGGGCATAGATGGCACGTTTTATAATCCGGGAACGATTTATCACACCAACACCTCCACGATCCAGATTCACGCCAGCTTTTACAACCTGGCCGGCGGCACTTATGATTTTCAGGACGGGGGCACCCTCAGCCCCTACTACGGGATTTTTTACAACTACGGTCTGCTCCGCAAGAGCGCCGGGACAGGCACGGCAACCATCAGCTCCGACTTCGACAACAACGGCGGCAGCAATTCAGGAGTCCGCGACAACGCGAACGCCACCACGAAAATCACGACCTGGATGAATTTACCTTTCACCTGAGTCGTGGTAACGCGGATGCGGAAGGATTCAAATTCGGAAAAAAACTCGTTTTTGGTGTTCCGAAGGTTCAGCCGAAGTGGTGGTTAATGCACCTGCCGGGCAATCGTCTGCTTGTCTCAGGCGGCTTGCGGACCAGACTTGACGCCCAAGATGGTTTGAATCGCGACCAGAAGCTTTTCCTTGTCCACCGGTTTCTGGAAACAAATGAGAATGCCGGCAGCTTGGGCCTTGGCCTTGTATTGCGCCGGGTCCAGCGACGACACGATAATCACCGGCAGATTCTCCGCGTTGCACGTGCGCCGCACCCATTCAATTATCACAAACCCATCACGAAACCCGCTCACACCGGATGAGTCGGGGGCAAAATCCAGGTCAAGCAGGATCAAATCCGGACGCCCTTCCCGCAAAACCGTGATGGTTTCAGAACCGCTGTCGGCCAGCATCACTTCATAGCCCTTGCTTTTAAGCATGATGGACATGGCTGTCAAAACGACCCGGTTGTCATCAATGACCAGTATTCGCTTTAGACCAGCACCCGGGGGCTTGTTTTGTTTGAATGTGTCCAGTGACATATGCAACAGCATCGTTCAATCTCTAGCCTGGAGCAACCTGCACTTTACAGGCAAAAAACCGTCAGCCGCTTCGGTCCATGCGCGCCGAGGACCAGAATGCGCTCAATATCACCGGTGCGACTGGGGCCCGTGATGAACGAAATCATGCTCGGATAATCGGGCGCGTATTTCTGCTGCAACCGGGAAAATGCCGCCGGCAGGTCGGCCACCAACTGGTCGCGCCGCGCAATCACGACATGATGCGGGGGTAGCACCGACAAGGCGCGTCCGCCCGCGCTGCGGCTGGTGACAACAACTCCGCCGGTTTGCGCGACGAGTAGGTCGCACTCCGTGATGGCGACGTCACATTGCTCCATTTCCTGAACGTGGTAACTGCGGTCGGTGAGCACCACGGGCAACCCGAGCGCCTGGCACGCAAAGTCGCTCAACACGCCGCCATGGCTGGCAATGCGCCGCCATTTTTCCGCGTCGCGCACTTTGACGAGCGCAGTTTTCAATTCATCGGCGCTGGCAAACAATTGGAAATCCGCCTTCAAGTCTGCGGCGTTTTGGGCAAACAAGACGGTCTGCTCCTCTGCGCTGGTGCCGACTGGCGGCAGCCATTTGCGAATGGCCGGCACCGCCGGCATCACGGTGCCACGGGCTTGATGCGGGCCGGGCAGGGGAGCCTTGGTCTGTAGCGCCTCACGGATGCGACCCAAAATATTCTCTCGTTCGCTCATCTTAAAAATTCAGAAGACGCAAAAGGTGTCTGACTGTTTTCCGATTCATTTCCGGTTTTCCCACCAGTCTTTGAAGGTTTCCTGCGGCATGGGCGGTAAATCCCGTGTTTTGGTCCACGCTTTAGCGGGATCAAGCGCGGAACCTTTCACCAATTTTTGAAATGGCTGGGTCAGCCAGCCGATTTTTTTTGCGAGCCACCAGAACTTCGGTTCGTTGGCCACGATGCCGAAGACCTGGTAGGCCATGCGCTCGAAAAACGCCGGTTTGCTGACGGAAGCATTCCGGCGGTTGTGGAGCAGATGATGGTGCAAATCTATTTTCACCGGGCACGTTTCGGTGCAGGCGCCGCAGAGGGATGAGGCGTTGGAAAGATGTTTCCAGTCTTGCAGCCCGCGCAAATGCGGCGTGATGACCGAGCCGATCGGGCCGCTGTAAGTCGTGCCGTAAGTGTGCCCGCCGACGTTGCGGAAGATGGGGCAGACGTTCAGGCACGCGCCACAGCGGATGCAGTGGAGTGCGTCACGCTGTTCCACATCGGCAAGGAGCTCGGTGCGGCGGTTGTCGAGCAGGACCACGTGCCATTCCTCCGGTCCGTCAACCTCGCCGGGCTGGCGCGGGCCGGAATACATGGTGTTGTAGCACGTCATCGGCTGGCCGGCACCCGCCGTCGCCAGCATCGGCAAAAACAACGCCAGATCGGCGAAGCGCGGCAGCACCTTTTCAATGCCCAGCAGCGTGACCATGGTTTTCGGCAGCGCGGCGGTGAGCCGGGCATTGCCCTCGTTTTCCGTGATGGAAATCATGCCGGTTTCGGCAATGGCGAAGTTCGCCCCGGTGAATCCGACGTCGGCGGCGATGTATTTCTGGCGCATCACGCGGCGGGCGACCATCGTCAAATCTTCCGGGTTGTCCGAGGGCGCATCGCCGAGTTCGCGCTGGAACAAATCCTTGATCTCGCCGCGCGTCAGGTGCATCGAAGGAAAGACGATGTGATACGGCGTCTCGCGGCGGAGCTGAACGATGAATTCGCCCAGGTCGGATTCGACCACCGTGAACCCCTCCTGCTCCAAGGCGTGGTTCAGGTGGATTTCCTCCGAGGTCATGGCCTTGGACTTGATGATGGAGCGCGCCTTTTTATCGCGCAGAATCTGCGCGATGATTTCCCGCGCCTGGGCCGCCGTGCTGGCCCAGTGAACTTTTGTGCCGCGCGCCTCAAGTTTGGCGGTCAGGGCGACCAGATGCGCGTCCAGATGATTGATGGCCTGCCACTTGGTTTCGGCAGCGGATTGCCGGGCTGATTCCCAACTGCGGAACGCCCCCTTGCGCCGGTCGCGGGCCGCTTCATAGCCGCGCAGGGCGGTGCGGATGAATTGCCGGTGCCGCAAGTCGTGCGTCTTCTCGCTGGCGAGGGCTTTGAAATTTGAAACGAAGGAGCTCATGCGGCAACGTTCCCGGCTTGCTCTGCCCCAGAATCCAAGGGATGCGTGGATGAATGAATTGATGGATGCTCCGCCAACCCGGCCAGCCATCTGGTCATGTATTGATCCTTGTTCATTTGTGGTTCAGCACCTCGGCAAGGTGAAGCGTTTTGATCGGGCTGCCCTGGCGCGACAGCAATCCCTGAATATGCATGAGGCAGCTCAAATCGTTGGAGACGATGTAATCCGCGCCTGTTTCAGTCGCGGCGGCGCATTTCACCTCGCCCATGGCGGTGGAGATCATCGGAAATTTCGCGGAGAAAGTTCCGCCGAAACCGCAGCACGATTCCTCCTTCAGTTCGGCGAATTCCAGTCCGCCGACGCAGCCGAGCAGGGCGCGCGGCGCGGTTTTAATGCCCAGTTCGCGCAAGCCGTGGCAACCGTCGTGAAAAGTGACCTTGTGCGGGAAACGAGCACCAAGATCCGTGACGCCAAGCTTGTTGACGAGAAAATCCGAAAATTCCCAGGTGCGATTGGACACTTCTTTTGCCAAGGCCGCGTGCGGGGTTCCGGCGAACAGTTCCGGATAGAATTTTTTCACCATCGCGCCACAGGAACCGGAGCCAATGACCACGGCCTCCGCATTCTCAAGTTGTTTCAGGACGGGCTGGGCGATGGCGCGCGCCTCCGCCCAGTAGCCGGAATTGAAAGGAGGCTG
>JAJXXI010000189.1 GCA_021781185.1 bacterium | reverse complement strand
CGCGAGCAGCCGCGCCAAGTGGGCGCGCATGATCCAGCCGCCGGACATCTCGCGTGCCGGACGGTCGTGATCCGTCTGCTTGAAACCGAGGCTGGCGAGAGTCTGCTTCACCTTGGCGATGAACTGGCCGTCGTGCTCATGCTGGTGCGGCACGGCGACTTCCAGGACGGTCTCATTGCCGGCGGGTTCGCTTTCCTGCGGCAAATAACCGACGCGTGTGCCGCGGATGAACGACACGCTGCCCGCGTCCGGCTCCTCCTGGCCGAGAATGATTTTGATGAGCGTGGATTTGCCCGCGCCGTTCGGCCCGGTGATGGCGATGCGGTCGCCCGACATGATGTTCAACGTTACGTCGTCAAACAATTCGCGTCCGCCAAATGATTTGGAAAGTCCGGCTACGGTTAACATCAGCCTGCCATTTTAGTCAAATTTGCTGCGACTGCAACTGTGGAAAGCGAATCACGCTGTGGAGCATTTACCTGTCGGCGGCCCCCCGCCGCGTGGGATGCCCAAGCGAGGAGTTTGGGGCGCAACTGGACACCTTGACCAAATTGGCTCCCCGCAGTGGCCTTTGACTGAAAAGGCAATCGCTACCCGCCAACGTGCTGCCGACATCTTGTCGGCAGTCCCCGCCTTTGTGCCCACGCTCTGCCGACAAGATGTCGGCAGCACATTGAACTCCGGGCCACCGATGATCACCGTGTCCAGTTGCGGCCGGGTGTTTGTTCGTGAGCTAGGCCGGCTGGCCTGGTCCATTCCCGTGGTCGACAGCATCGTTGCCCAATCAAACGCAAGTGTATGACCGCAAATCAAACTGGAAACCGGCGGCTGAATTTCGCCAGAAACTTTCTCACGCACCGTCATCTTCCCGCCCTCCTCGCCCTCGGCGCGCTGCTGGTGATGCTGCCGGCCTTGAAGCTGGGGTTGGTGGCGGACGATCTGCCCCAGCGCGTGATTGCGCTCCGGCCCGACCAATTGCCGCCGCGCGTCACCGAGACCGGCGCACCTGCCGACTCCGGCAGTCTCCCGACCGTCCTCAATGATTTTTTCTTCAACAAGGATTCCCGGGGCGTGGCGACAGCGAAGCACTACGGCATGTTGCCGTGGTGGACGACGGACGATTTGAAACTGGGGCTGTGGCGGCCGGTCACGGCGTTCACGCACTGGCTCGATTACCGGCTTATTCCCGAATCGCCCACGCTGATGCACGCCGAAAATATCGCCTGGTTCATGGCCATCGTGTTCCTCGTAACGATTATTTACCGCCGGCTGATGGGAAGCGGCTGGCCCGCCGGACTGGCGGCGCTGATGTTCCTGCTGGATGGCAACACCTACTTCCCAGTGGCGTTCGTCGCCAATCGCGGCTTTATCATGTCGCTGTTCTTCGGCCTGATGTGCCTGTATGAACATCATCAATGGCGTTCCGCAAAATCGCGCTCCGGCTTGTGGTTGTCCCTGCTGTTCCTGGCGCTGGCGGTGTTCGCCAACGAAGGCGGCGCTTCCAGCCTGGCCTTCATCCTCGCGTATGCGCTGGTGTTGGAAGGCGGTTCCTGGCGCCGCCGGGCCCTGACGGTTTTGCCGGCAATCATGGTCATCGTGCTGTGGCGGATCATCTACACGCTTGCCGGCTCCGGCATTTACCATGTGGGCGCTTACATTGACCCGTCCGCCGAGCCGCTTCAATTTGCGCGGGTAGTCATCCCCCGGGCGCTGATTTTGCTGGCGGGCCAGCTTCCGTTCCTGCCGCCGGATCTTTTATTCGCCGTGAATCCATCGTTGCTGCCGAAGGTCACGGCATTTTATTGCGCGCTGGCCGTCGCGGTGTTGCTGGTTTTTCTGCCATGGGTGCGCCGCGACAAACTGGCCGCATTCTGGTTCGCCGTCACGGTGCTGGCGGTCATTCCGGCGGCCACGGTGATGCCCATCGGCAAAAACCTCGGCTTCGTGGCCGTCGGGGCTTACGGACTGATCGCCAGCTTCGCGGCGGGCCTGATCACCCGCCGAATGCCGGCAGCATTGGGCCATCGGATTCTGGCCTGGACCGCCTGCGCCCTGCTCCTGTTGGTGCATATTCCGGGCGCCCTCGCCGGCCGGGCGCTGGCGGTGGAAGGAACCGCTTTTGCGCTCAAAGGATTAACCCGCTTCAGCGACGTCGGCAATTCGCCGGACGCGGAAAGCCGGGATGTGATTGTCATCAATGCCCCCTGTCAACTCGCGCTGGCTTATGCGCCGGCCAACAAAATTTATCACCACCAGCCCCTGCCGAAGTCCCTGCGCACGCTGGTGCCCGGTTGCACGGGCTTTGACGTGGAAAGGACGGATGACCAAACCCTGGTGATTCAGTCCAAGGCGCCGAACATGTTTTCCTGCGACGAGGTGGGGCCGATTCATTTCGCCTACGCCTTCAGGACGGCCAACCTGCTTATCGGCGCACCCAAATGCGAAGCTGGCGACCGCTACGACGTCGGCAGCTTCACGGTGGAAGTCTTGAAAGTGGATGCCATGGATTTGCCTTCGCGGGTTGGGTTCCGGTTCGATACGTCGCTCGATGCGCCCAATTTCCAATGGTTCCAGTTTGACTGGCCAACGCTTTCCTACAAACCCTTTAAGATGCCAGCCATCGGCCAGAGCGTGATGCTCCTCGGGCCGGCACACTGGCAACCGTGAAATTCATTTCGGCTTCAACTGCGGGAACAGGATCACGTCGCGGATGCTTTCCTGGCCGAGAAGCATCATGCACAGGCGGTCAATGCCGATGCCGATGCCGCCGGCGGGCGGCATGCCGTGTTCGAGCGCGACGAGGAAATCCTCGTCCAGCTTCTGCTGTTCGCCGCCGGCCTGATGCTCCAGCGTGGCGCGCTGCTGGATGGGATCGTTTTGCTCGGTGTAGCCGGGCGAAATTTCCTGTCCGTTGATGCAGCACTCGAAAACCTCGACGGTCGTCGGGTCGTCGGGCGTGAGCTTGGCGAGCGGCACGAGTTCCTTCGGCAGATGCGTGACAAACGTAGGATTGATGAGCGTTGGCTCGATCAATTTCTCGAACACCGCGCCGGTGACTTCAAAGTCCTCGTAGTTCGTCCCGATGTCACCGCCGAGTTTTAACAAGTCAATCGCAGCACGGCGGCGATATTCCGGTGAAAGAGCGAACCAATCCGGAACCAAAGGAGTTTTTTCACGAACTCTTTCGCGAACGAGATCTTTGTATTTCGCGCGCTTCCAAGGTCTGTTTAAGTCTATAATTTCTTCGGCTGTCAGTTTCTCAAGCTTTGCAATATGACTTTCAACTTGTGGAACCCATGAATTAATTCCCGTTGGATGATCGGGATCAGCCCAGTTCTGAAGCGCCGCTTTTGTTTTCTCAAAAAGGGGCCTTATCTCATTCAAAGCAGCGCGTGCGATCTCCCAATGTGGACCTTCATTTCGAGTTGAATTAAATTTATCGCGCGTTTTAAAAATTTCACTTAACAGTGTTTTTGCTATCTCAACATCCGCTGAGGACTTTGATGTTGCTTCGATAAAACGCCCCAAGTTTGTCCAGCAGTAAACCAATGATTGCAGTATTTCCGTTGTCACTTCGCCATGACGCACGCGTGGAAATTTTAGTTTATTTTCAGGGAACACAGTTTCCGCGATGTGAACGATGAGCGATTCCACCGTTTCCATCATCGTCTCGTAATCGCCGAACGCCTGATACGCTTCGAGCATGGTGAATTCGGGATTGTGCCGGCGCGAGAGACCTTCGTTGCGGAAGTTCTTGCCGATCTCGAACAGCTTGTCCACGCCGCCGACGAGCAGGCGCTTGTGGTAAAGCTCCAGCGCGATGCGCAGGTAAAAGTCGCAGCCGAGCGCATTGTGCTTGGTGATGAACGGGGCCGCCGCCGCGCCGCCGGGAATGGCCTGCATCACGGGCGTCTCCACTTCCACATAGCCACGGCCGTGGAAGAAATTGCGGATCTCGCGGATGATGGCGCTGCGTTTGAGCATCACGTCCTTCACGTCGAGGTTGGAAATCAGGTCGAGATAGCGCTGGCGGTAGCGGATTTCCGTGTCTTCCAAGCCGTGCCATTTGCCGGGCGGCGGGCGAAGCGCCTTGGCGAGAATCACGAAGGATTCGAGCTTGATGCTCGGTTCGCCGGTCTTGGTGCGGAACAACGTGCCGGTCACGCCGACAAAGTCCGCGAGGTCAAGGTGGTTGAAGATGCCGAATTGTTCGTCGCCGAGGACGTTTTTCTGCGCGTAAACCTGGATGCGCCCGGACTGGTCGCGCACGTCAATGAACATGGATTTTCCCATGTCCCGGTGCGCGGTGATGCGGCCGGCGACGGAAACTTTGGTGCCTTCGGGCAGCGTGCCGGATTCAAAGCCGCTGCGGGCTTCTTTGCAGGCGCGGTCGGGTGTGAACTTGTTTTGGAACGGGAAAATGCCCTTGGCTTCCAGCGATTTGAGCTTGGCGCGGCGCTGTTCGATGAGTGAATTCGTGTCTTCCATAAAAATGGCGACGGACATTGAAGCACAAAATCCGGGGGGAAACCAAGAAACAAAGTGCCGCCAACTGCGCCGGAATGCCGGAAAATGAAGCGGGCTGGCATCGTCTGGGGGATTTACCGGTGGTTTTCTTACCGCATCCCGCATCCATGTCAACCCGAGACAAGGCTACGCCCGGTTGGGAAATGCGCAAGGGGGGAAAATGAAAAAATAAGTAGAAATTTTCCACCGCGCGGCCCCGACCCGCTCCACCGAGCCCTGGTAGGGCGGCTAAACATCAAACCGATCGCATCTGTGCCGGCGGCAGTTGCGCGCATCACGCGCGGCAACGCCGCGCCGCGCTCCGGCGGCAGGGCGATCCGCCTACTTGCCGCAGCACTGTTTGTATTTCTTGCCGCTGCCGCAGGGGCAGGGATCGTTGCGTCCAACTTTCGGGCCGGTGCGGACGGGCCTGGCCTTGGCCTGTGCTTCCGCCGCCTGCGCGGCCTCGCTGACCACGTCGCTCGCCTTTTTGGCCGACGCGCCCCCGGTGGAGCCGGTGCTGGTGCCGCCAAAGGCGCTGACGTTTTGATGCAAGGTCTGCTGCGGCGCGTTGCGCAGGAAGTTTTCAAACGCCATCAGGCTGGATGCGCTGCGGAAGACGTTGTGACAGATCTCCGTTTTGACGTTGACCATCAGCTCGTCGAAAATCTTGAACGCCTCGGCCTTGTATTCCAGCAGCGGATCGCGCTGGCCGTGCGCCCGCAGGCCGATGCTGTAACGCAGGCTGTCCATCTCGTAAAGATGCTCCTGCCACAGCTTGTCAATCGCCTGCAAAATCGTGTAGCGCTCGACCGTCGTGAGCTTGTCCGGCTCCTCGAAGCTGACTTTTAATTCGTAGGCCTTGCGGATGGCGTCGGTGATGAAATTGCACGCGGCAAACTGCGCTTCATTCAACCCGCCAAACAGGGAGTCGGCGACGGGTTTTTCCGTGCCCGACTGCGCGGCCTTGATGATTTCGGCCTCGGGCATCCCGAGCGGGAAATTCAAATTCACCCAGTCGGACAGACCGCGCGCGTTCCACTCGGAAATCTCCCCGCTGGCGGAGGTAAACTCGTCAATTTTGAGCACCACCACCTCCTCGATGATGTCCATGAGGCGGTCCCGGACGTCGCTGCTGTTGATGATTTCGTTGCGGAAGCCGTAGATGACTT
This sequence comes from bacterium, assembly GCA_021781185.1. GTDB lineage: Bacteria > Verrucomicrobiota > Verrucomicrobiia > Limisphaerales > UBA11358 > UBA11358. The sequence goes on along the minus strand of JAJXXI010000189.1, from coordinate 2,125 downwards.
CGCGCTGCTTGTTCATCACGTCGTCATATTCGAGCGTGCGTTTGCGCTGCTCGAAATTGTGACCTTCCACACGCTTCTGCGCCTGCTGGATGGAGCGGTTCAGCAAGCCGTGCTTTAACTCCTCGCCCTCCTCAAGCCCCATGCGCTCCATCAACTTCACAATGCGGTCGGAACCGAACAGGCGCATCAAATCGTCTTCGAGCGAGATGAAAAAGTGCGATGAACCCGGATCGCCCTGGCGCGAGCAGCGACCGCGCAACTGGCGGTCAATGCGGCGCGATTCGTGACGTTCCGTGCCGAGCACATGCAGGCCGCCGGCTTCCGCGACCCCGGGGCCGAGTTTGATGTCCGTGCCGCGACCGGCCATGTTCGTGGCAATGGTGACGGCCCCCTTCTGCCCGGCGCGGGAAACGATTTCGGCTTCCTGCTCGTGATATTTGGCGTTGAGGACGGAATGGATCAACCCTTCCTTCTTCAACATCCGTGAGAGCATTTCGCTGGACTCGACCGACACGGTGCCGACCAGCACCGGGCGGCCCTGGGCGTGGAGAGCCTGGATTTCCTTGACGACCGCGTTGAATTTCTCGCGGCGGGTTTTATAGACGGAATCGTCGGCATCCTGGCGGATGTTCGGCTTGTTGGTCGGAATGCTGAGCACGCCGAGCTTGTAAATGTCGAAAAACTCCTGCGCCTCGGTTTCCGCCGTGCCGGTCATGCCGGCCAGCTTGGTGTAGAGGCGGAAGTAATTTTGAATGGTGATGGTGGCGAGCGTCTGCGTTTCCCGCTCGATGGCGACGCCTTCCTTCGCCTCGACGGCCTGGTGCAGACCGTCGCTCCAGCGGCGGCCGGGCATGAGGCGGCCCGTATGCTGGTCCACGATGATGACCTTGTTTTCCTGCACGACGTATTCCACGTCGAGCTGATACAAGCTGTAGGCCTTGAGCAACTGGGAAATGGCGTGCATCTTCTGCGCCTTGGCCTCGAAATCCGCCTGCATCCTGGCCTTGATCTCCATCCGCTTGCGGGCGTCGGTTTCCGGGCCGACATCCACGTCGTGCAGCATCGTGTTCAAATCCGGCAGGACGAACGCATCCGGATCGCTCGGGCTGATGAAATTACGGCCTTTTTCGGTGAGATCGGCCTCATGGCTTTTCTCGTCCATTGCAAAAATCAGCTCTTCCTTTTCACGATACAAATCCACCTTCTTTTGATCCTTGTGCAGATCCAGTTCCGCCCGGTTCATCAGGCCGGCGTTCTCAGGGTTTTCCAGCAGCTTGAGCAGTCCTTCCGCACGGGGCTGGCCGGTTTTCACCCGGAAGAGCAACAGGCCGATTTGCTTTTCCAGCTCGCCGGCGTCTTTCACGTTGGAACCGTCCGCCGGATGCAGTTTCTTGATGAGTTCCTCGGCCTCCTTGAGAAAGCGGCCGCATAACTGCTGCTGCGCCCGGACAAGGCTTTCCACCGTGGGTTTCCATTGGGCGTATTGCTCGTCAAAGGTGTGCACCGCCGGACCGCTGATAATGAGCGGGGTGCGGGCTTCATCAATGAGAATGGAGTCCACTTCGTCCACGATGGCAAAGTAATGGCCGCGCTGCACCTGCTCCTCCTTGCGGAGCGCCATGCCGTTGTCGCGCAGGTAATCGAAACCAAATTCGGCATTCGTGCCGTAGGTGATGTCGCAGGCGTATTGCTCCCGGCGGACACGCGGGGGCTGGTCGTGCAGGATCACCCCGACCGTCAGGCCGAGAAATTTATAAACTGCGCCCATCCATTCCGCGTCGCGGGCGGCAAGGTAGTCGTTCACCGTCACGACGTGGACGCCGCGCCCGGTGAGTGCGTTGAGGTAAACCGGCATGGTGCTGACCAGCGTCTTGCCTTCGCCCGTGGCCATTTCCGCAATCTGGCCGTTGTGCAAGGCGTAGCCGCCGATGAGCTGGACATCAAAGGGAATCATTTCCCAGCGGATGGAATGCTCGCGGATGACCACGTCCTGCCCGCACAGGCGGCGGCAGGCGTTTTTCACGACGGCAAAGGCTTCGGGCAGGATCTCGTCCAGCTTCGCCGCGAGTTCGGCCTTGTCCTCGATCTTGGCAAGCTGCTCCTTCCAGGCGGCGGTCTTGGCGCG
>JAJXXI010000629.1 GCA_021781185.1 bacterium | reverse complement strand
GTTTCTCTGCAAAACCAATCTATCAAAAGCCAGTTGAAGGTGGGACAAGATGTTGATCTGGGGGGGGCGTTAGAACCTGGGAAATATGTTCCAGTGCTCACACCGTTGACTGTCTTGGACCATGGATGGCATTTCATGCCCGTGCCCATTGTTCAGCCTCTTGGCTCGTCACCCTTGGAAAACCGTCAGGGTAAATGGACCGAACTTGAAGGCGTGGTGCATTCGGTGAACACCAATGGCACACTGAGCGTTGTAGGAAAAGATGGATTAGACTATTTCTGGGTGGGCCAAACACCTTCCAATAATCTAGCCCGTTATGTTGATGCAAAACTACGGGCCCGGGGCGTGCTTATGCTGAATCTGTTGGATGCGCCGGTGCTGCTCATTCCGTCCCGCAGTTTTATCGAGGTTGAAGAGGTGTCACCAAAAAATCCTTTTGGCATCCCAACGCGATCAATTGCCGACCTGCTTTCGAAAGGCGTTGAATCTACCTGGGGGCACCGTGTGCGGGTGGTGGGCGAAGTCACCTATCTGGATGCCCAAACCTTTTTCATTCAGGATACATCTGGTGGTATCGCTATTAAAACCATTCATCAGCCGACAGTAAAAGTGGGAGAGACCGTTGAGGTGGTGGCATTTCCGACGCTGAACGGTTCTGCCCTCACATTGGCCGGGGAGCTAGTGCGTCCGGCTCCATCGGTCAAGCCAGTCAAATCCAAGGACTTGGATTTGAGCGAGATGTTTTCTGGCAAAGAGAGTGGCCGGCTGGTTCATGTCAGTGCCACGCTTCTAGCGCACCAGACGAATGAGACGGGCCAAGTCCTGGAACTTCAGGAACAACAGCGCGTGTTCATTGCGACCCTGGCAACCGGCCTGGGCAATTTGCCGAACATGGTTCCGGGAAGCCGGCTCCGTGTCACCGGAGTGCGTGATGACCAAACGACTGCATCACCACTGGATGGCGAAAAATTTTCGAAGGCACAATTTATGGCCTCGCTCAATATCTTGTTGCGAGGCCCGCAAGATGTGACGGTGTTAAGCGGACCGCCGTGGTGGACTTGGAAAAAAACGGCAATGCTGGTGGGAACGCTGCTGACAGTATTGGTTGTGGCATTACTATGGGTTAATCTGTTACAGCGGCGATTGGAACGGCAGATCGCGGCCCAACTCGCATTTTCGCGGCATGTTTTTGGAAAGTTGGAGGAAGAACGCCGCCGCATCGCCATCAACCTGCACGACAGCCTCGGACAAATGCTGCTCGTGATCAAAAATCACACCCTGTTGGCAACCCTGTCGCCTTCCGAGGAACCGGACCTGCGAAATCGTCTGGATGAAATCTCCGGCACCACCACCCAGGCCATCGAGGAGGTGCGCCGGATCACGCGTGGTTTACGGCCTTATCAGTTGGATCGCCTGGGGCTAACCCAGGCCATCCGTGCCTCAATCAGCAGTGCCTCGGAGAACGGCACCATCCTGTTTGCCGGTCGCGTTGAGGATATTGACGGCATATTCGATAAAAAAAATGAGATTCACGTCTATCGCATCGTGCAGGAAGCCATCAACAACATCGTCAAACATTCCGCCGCGACCGAAGCCGCAGTGGTGATAAAAAAGCGGGAAATGTTGGTTGCAATTTCCATCCGTGACAACGGCAAAGGCTTTGATCCCGACAAAAAATTTATTCAGTCGCAAGACCTTGGCTTCGGCCTGAACGGCATCGCCGAACGGGTGCGCATCCTTGGTGGAATTCTGGCGATTGACAGCCGTCCCGGCAGCGGCACCAGTCTGACTGTCGAAGTTCCATTCAAAGTTGTGTAAACATCGGCAAGCATGAAGCACGAAGTAACAGTTCTGGTGGTGGATGATCATCCGCTCCTTCGCCATGGGCTGCGCGATTTTATTGGGCGCAACTCACGTTTCAAGATCATTGGGGAAGCTTCCGACGGCGAGGAGGCTCTGCGACAAATCGTCCACCTAACCCCAAAAATCATCATCCTCGACATTGACATGCCGCACTTGAATGGACTGGAGACCATCAGGGCGATCCGCACTCTTCCCAATACAGTCAAGATAATCATCCTGACAATGTATAAGGAAGAGGACATGTTCAACGCTGCGATGGATTTGGGGGCGAAGGCCTATGTGCTGAAAGAAAACGCCGCCAACGACGTTGTGGCAGCACTTGAAAAGGTGGAAAGCGGCGAAAGTTTTGTGAGTGCCTCGATGCTGGAAGCCGGGAAACGGCGCGGTGACCGCGTGCGGGAATTGCTGTTGAGCAAGCCTCAAATTGAAGCCCTGACACCAGCCGAACGCCGGATCCTCAAGCTCATTGGCGAGGATTACACCAGCAAGGAAATCGCCGACCTCCTCAACTTGAGCGTGCGCACCGTGGACAATCACCGCCAGCACATCTGCAACAAGCTCAAGCTGCACGGGACGCACAGCCTGTTGAAATTTGCCTTCGACAATAGCGCCTGCCTGTAGAGCAACCCTGCAAACGCCCGATCAATAGAGCTGTGATGTTGACTTTCCCGGGATAGGATGGCGTCTGGTCCAATTGGTCGGCAATATGACGAACGTCATCCCGATTACCGCGGAAATCAATATCCCTGCTGGTGAAGGGTATGAAGGCTTTGAGGCCAGGCTCCGATGACAGGTAATATTCCGCCCAATAGTTAACGGCCTGACCGCCGATCAGCACATACGGTTTTCCCTCAAAGTTCCGAATTTTGAGAATGTCAGAAAATTGGTGGACGGTAAACCAAACAAATCTTCGTGAACAAATTTGGCAAGGTAGGGGCGAGACGAGTTGATTTGAAAAATACAGATGCCCTTTGGATTTGGTTGGAGCATATCAAAAACAAGCATTCAGACCAACCGCTGAACCCCGTAAAAAACCACGCCAAATTACAGCGAAATTCCCGTGAGGCGTTCCGTGAATGGACGCCTCGTAAGAAATGGATTCAAGATGGATTGAGGCATTCATTTGGAACCTATTATTACAATCTGACACGGAACATTTCTGAAACCGTATTTGTAATGGGCAATTCTGAGCGAATCGCCAAGAAGCATTATCTCCACGAGGTTTCGCCCAAATGGACGGAGAAGTATTGGGCAATCAGACCAGCGCCATGACGATGCCAAAAAGACATCCGAATTTGATTAGCCCCAGCGAAACTGGGGCTTTTTTATACCCAAATTCAATTTGTCAGAACCTTGTCAGAAAGAAAATGGGGTTTATGACTCGTTGGAATCATAAACCCCTTGAAAACATTGATGGCGACCCTACCGGGACTCGAAACCGGTTGAAGTGCTTCGCATTGCTTCGTTAAAATGACCTAAAAGGTGGGTAAATAAAAGGGGAAAATGCTATTGCGCATTTTTGGACAAAAGTTGCCATAACGAAGCAATGCGAACATTATTTGTCAGGAATTGTCAGGAAAACAAATTCTAATTTTGCCTTTTGCGCATGAAATTCAAAAGCTTCAGACTCATAGGCGGCGGCTTGGAATTTATTCCGGAATGGTTAATCGGCCATGGTGCTGCAGAAAGTTGGATGGCGGATGTCAGCGTGATAGAGTTTGGGGCCAAAGGACGTCAAGGCAGGTTTCGATGTCGAGTGAAGTTTTCGCGACAAGTGAGTTGGGCGAAGGCCAGCACGAATAAGCGTTCGTAAACCGGCAGTTTGCGGACGTGGAAGTTGTCGTGGAAACGGTCGTCACACTTGTCGAACCCGTATTTAGGGAGGAGGAAGAGTTAGGCGAAGACGCTGCGATCTTCCTTCGTGTAGGTGAAAAATCGTCGGTTAGTGGTGGGACACTCGCAAAAAATCCTCGCAAATGATCAAACAGCAAAAACAGGCAGTTTTAATATGCCAGAATCGTTGCTGTGAAAACCTTGAAGGGACGGCTATGGCGCACTTTTAATTTTGAATACACCCAAATGTGCAGGTTACGCGGGCAATTCCTTTTATGCTATTTTCAAAGGTGTAAAGATCAACATGCATAAAATGCTAGGTCCAGTTTCAGAAAAGACATCAACCACATCAATGAGATAAAATTATGACAATAAATAACTTGCCGATTATTTTCCGACCTAAACATCAGGTTGTAACGCTGTCTGTTTCTCTGGGATTTTTTTTGCTTTTTCTAGCAACTGAGTGTTCTACACAGGGGCAAATACTTTTTAACGCCGCCGGCGATGCTGCGGGCAACGTGGTGGGTGGAACCGGTGGTGGCGGAACCGGTGGTTGGTATGGGAGTTCCTGGTGGAATGGAACAGCCAACCAAGGCTGGGACGGAAGCACTGCAGTTTTTGGTGGTGCGGCGGGAACGGCCACGCTCGACGGTGGCGTAGATGCCACCGGTCAACTCATCTTCCTGAATAATGGTCACACCATTGATTTGAACGGAAACTACCTCAATTTCACATCCGTGGCCAATTCCATACAAGTGGATCCAGGGGTTACTGCTACTATCGTTGGAAGCGGGAGCACTTCCAGAAATCTGTCAGGGTTCAATGGCGGTGGCAATTTGGTTTTGGGCGATGGCTCGGCGCTGTCTGGTTCGCAGTTTGGGTTCAGTGTTTTCGACAAGGGCGGCACCGTCACCGTTAACAACAGCGCTTCGGGTTCGTCCGCCTTTAACAGCTACATCCAATTCAATGCCAGCACCCATCAACTTCCGATAACTCTTGCCGGCAACGGCTATGTCGGCAGTGGGGGCGCGGACCTGATTGCGAATGTTGGCGCCAATATGGTCATCAATCCCGGATTAGCCGCCGGCCAGATTGGAAGTTTGAAGTTTGACGGCACTTTGACGTTGAATGCCAATGGCGGCAATGTCATCTTCAATGCGGATATTGGAGGGACGGCCCCCGGCGCTTATGACACGCTCATCACTTCGGGCAGCCTGGGAACCGCTAACGGTCAAACCTTGATCAACATCAGCCTAGTCAATGGGTATAATCCGACGGTGGGCGACTATTTCGATTTGCTTCAGTCCAGCAGCATCAGCGGCACGGACGCGATTGTGCTGGGTAATACGCCGGCGGGAGTGACCTTCGGCGAATCTGTGGTGGGTGGTGATTTGCGGTTGACCGTGACGGCTGTGCCAGAACCTTCCAGTGTTGCCTTGCTTAGCCTTGCCTTGGTGTCGCTATTGGCCGGGCGCGTCCGTCGCCAAATTCCTCAAAATGGGAAATGAAGGAATGCCATCCGTCGAAGTGAATTGTTTCAGCGCCATTTAAGATTCAATATCATCCGGTGAAATTTCCCAAGATTACCCTCAAACCCGCCCAATGCGGGCGGGTTTGAGCCGGTTTGATTTCATGGTATTATACCAATGCTGAAATCAATCCGTTTTTATTTTGCCACCAAGCCAAACTCGTCAAACATAGCCGCTTTAAATTTTAAAAATCTGCCAATGAAGCGCCCGGTCATCCATTTTTATTTTGAGCAGTGTGCCGCCCTTGTGGTGTTTATTTTTTTGACGTTGTTGCCGCTGGCTCAGGCAAACCCGGTTATGACGCAGTTTTACGTGGATCCCGTGGCGGGATCTGACAGCTACTCCGGCACAGTGAAATATCCATTTCAAACAATTCAGCGGGCGCAGCAGAGCGTTCGTGCCACGAACAATTCCATGAACGGGGACATCATCGTGAATTTACGCGGAGGTGTCTATCAACTGACGAATGCACTCCAATTTACGGAAGCGGATTCTGGTGAAAATGGGTTTCAGGTAATCTACGCCGCCTATCCCGGAGAAACGCCCGTTATCAGTGGCGGCATGGTGGCCAGCAACTGGACCAGCCTAGGGGGCGGCCTCTACAAGGCCCAGGTTACCCCGGGAATGCAATTTCGCCAGCTGTATATCAATGGTGCTCGCGCCGTGAGGGCGCGAACGCCCAATGCCGGAAGTTACGCGCGGTTAATCGGCTGGGACACTAATAACATGCTGATAAATGTGGCGGCCACCAACATCCCGAGCTTTACCTCTGACCCGGGCAATCCGGCGGAGGTGATTATCCAATTGCGTTGGACCGCTTGGAGGGGACGTATTGCCAGCATTTCAAACAACGGCTCGACCTCCAGCATCACGCTGATGGAGCCGGAACGGAGCATCATGTTCAACAAGCCTGATCCGCCCAAATTCAGCGACGAGCTGTTCTTTCTGGAGAACGCCTATGAATTCCTTGATCAGCCGGGTGAGTGGTATCTTAAATCCTCCACCGGTGAATTATTTTATCTGCCCAAACCGGGGGAGGACATGTCCACGGCCCAAGTGGTCGCGCCGATGGTGACCACTCTGATCAAGATTACAGGTTCCAGTTTGGATACTCCGGTGCATGATCTGGTTTTCAACGGCTTGATCTTTCAGGATGCCACCTGGCTGGTGCCTGATACATACGGTCATGTGGATCACCAGGCCAATCAATTCAACACCCTGTTCCAAGATTATAACAATTATGCGTATTACCATACCGAAGCCGCCGTCATGTTGAGTTCGGCGCAACGTGTCACGCTCGCTGGTTGCATATTTCGCAATCTCGGTGCAGTTGGATTGGATCTTGGCAGTGGTTCGGTGAGCAACGTTATCAGCGGTAACTTGTTTGCCGGCATTTCGGACAACGCCATCAATGACGCGGCACCCGCCATTGCGTCTGCGAATCCAAGTGATTTGAGAACAGTCAATCAGGGCAATCTTTTGGCGAATAATTTCATCACGGACATCGGCCTGGATTATCAGGGAGCGGTGGGGATTTTCATCGGTTACGCGCACAATGAAACCGTGCAGCACAATGAGATCTACAATGTTCCCTACAGTGGAATTTCAGATGGCTGGGGCTGGTCGTTCAGTTCTACCGTAGCCAGCAACAACGTGATTCAAAATAATCATATCATGCGTTACGATACGGCGCTCGCTGACGGGGGCGGTATTTACACGCTCTCAATGCAACCCGGAACGGTCATTCAAAGCAACTATATTCAGGACGCGTGGTATAACTCTTACGCGCAACATGTGCCCATTGTTCCTGTATATCTGGACGCGGGCAGCAGTGGCATCGCCGTGCAAAACAATGTCTGGACGAACGTGGGGCGAGACTTCATCAACGGAACAATTCAACAACATATTAATGACGGGAACACCTTCAGCAACAATGATTCGCATGATGTGAACATCATCACCAACGCCGGCATCCTGCCCGCTTACCAGAACATCCGGCCCTATCCAATGCCCGATCATGCGCCCGGTGATTTTCAGGGGGTGCTCAGTTTAAAACTCAGTTACGCCGCAAATGGCGCAATTTACTACACTACCAACGGCAGTGTGCCCACTACCAACAGCACGCTTTACAGCGACCCGATTGAGATAGATCGGACTCTGCCGCTGGCTGCGGTTGCGGTGGACGCATCAGGGAACGCCAGTGGTGTTTTTCAGGGGAATTATCGCTTGGTTTCGCAAGTAACCGAAGGCATGCCCACCAACAACTGGTATGCGATTGTAGTTGGCAATCAGGAGCAGGTCGGGCAGGCCGACGACACCGGATTTCCTTGGGGAGGCTATACCCCAACGCCTGGAAACGGAGCCATTGAATCCACCATAGATCCAATTGGGCGGCTTTATTTTTTCGACGGGGGCGCGGGTTACAGCATGGACACACCCGGAGCCTACGTTTACACGATCTTTTCCAACACCGGCAACAACATCGCCACCACCAATGTGCAGGGGATGAACACGGGCGGAGAAATCAGCATTACCGCCAATGATGAATTGAATGCCTCGCGAGGATTGCGGTTTCTGATTCGG
>JAJXXI010000495.1 GCA_021781185.1 bacterium | reverse complement strand
CGCAGCTTCTCCTCCTGGATTTCGACCGTGAACAGTTCAAACCGGCTGCGCAGCAGGGCGAGTGACGACTCGCCAATGCTGCGGAACGATTCAAACCAGCCGGCACCGGGTGAATGATTGCTCATGACTTATTTGCGGGTGACCAAAACACCGATCAACAGCCCCACGCCAAAGGCAATGCCGATGGATTCATACGGATGATCGCGGATCACGAGGTCCGCCTTTTTCGCGGCCGCCTTGGCGGAGGCGATGGTTTGATCCTGCATGCGCGCATAACTGGCCCGGGCGCGTTCCAGTGCCGCCGAAACACGCGAGCGGGCCTCTTTGGCCTTGTCGCTCACGTCGCCGGCGGTGGCTTTCAGCAGGTCCTCCGCATCGCGGGTGAGTCCTTGTAAATCCTCCATGAGACGTTCGCGGGCGACGGCGCTGTGTTCTTTTTCAATGGCTTCATAGTTGGTTTCCATAATGTTGTCCTTTCTTTGTTTTTGGTTTCAGTTTTTCAAAAAATCAGTTTCGCTTTTTTGGAATTTTGCGCAGCACCAGCACGGGGCAGTTCGCGTGGCGCACCACCTGTTCGGCAGTGCTGCCCAGCAGCAGCCGGTCCAGTCCCGTGTGCCCGTGCGTGGACAGCACAATCAAATCCACCCCGTTTTGGGCGGCGGTTTCGACGATGACGCTGGACGCCCGCCCGCGCAACACCAACGGGGTGACCGGCACCGATGCGGGCACAAAATGGTGCGCAATGCGCGGCAACTGGCTTTTGGCATCCCGCGCCATGGTATAGTCCGGCAACACCAGAATCGAGCCGTCCATGCCCGTGGAATAAGGATTGGGTTCGATGACATTCAATAAAAAAAGCCGGGCGCCGCACGGTTGGGCCAGCGTCACGATAGCTTCCAGTGCCCGCAACGAGCTCAGCGAAAAATCCAGCGGCACCAGAATTCGGTTCCAAGGCAGCCCGGCCGGATAAGCCGGTTTTTCCGACAACAGCATCTGTTTTGCCGACGTGCCGGTCTGGCGTCGCACCGTGAGCACCGGGCAATCCGCGTGACGCACAATCCGCTCGGCGGTGCTGCCGAACATGGCGCGTTGCAGCCGGGAACGGCTGTTGGTGGAAAGCACAATGAGGTCCGCCTTCAGCACTTTGGCCGCCTGAACCACCTCGAAGGCGGCATTGCCCTCGCGGACCATTTTCCGCCCCAGCAACTTTCCCGGCAGGAGCCGGGCGGCCAGTTTGTCCAGATGCAACTTGGCGGACCTCAGAAAGGCTTTGTCATTGTTGTTCACCGGCAAAAACGAACCTTCGCCGGGGAACGCCGCCATGATCAGAGCCGGTGGCACCACATGCACCAGGCTGATTTTGGCCTTGTATTTACGCGCCAATGGCACCGCGCAATTGAGGGCCTGCCGCGCCAGGCCTGAAAAGTCCAGCGGCACCAGGATGCGGCGGATTTTTAATCCCGCCTTCTCCATCCGCCGTTTGTCATCGGCTGACTGCGCCTGCTTTAAGGACTTTTTCATTTGGACGATTACTGGTTTTGTGGCAACCGCACTATTAACTGCAACCTTCGGATTCAAACCCGTCGCCCGGGAGCGGAGTTGCGGAACAATGCAACCGAGGGCGCGGTGAATCTGCATCACCGTTCAGAAACCGTCGCGCTCGAGTTTGCGCGCCAAGTCCTGCTCCACCAGGAGCCATTCCTGGGCCGTCAACGGCTGGCGGGGAAACACGTCGCGAAACAGCCGCGCGGCGTGGGCTTTGACCATCCGACGTGTCAGACCGGGAATACTCGGCTGCGGCTGGACAGCCGGATGTTTGCAACGATTCTTCATACGTGGATAAAACAGGGTTGAGAAGAGTGGAACCGGCCGCCGATCCGGCCTGGTCCAAATCCCCGGCAATAACGGGAGTCATTGCCGGTCGTCCGGGGGGAAAAACGGGGCCCCGGCAAATGACAACCACAAATTCCTCGTGGCTGAATTTCGTAACGGCCAACGCCCGGACGTCAGCCTTTGACGTTGCGGAAGCCCGGACGGCGGCTGCCATTGCTCCGCCATGATGGTGGTTCATGGGAATGATCCTTTTCACAGCACCACCTTAGCAGGCACAGGGTGGTGGGACCATTGGCTGAACCCCGCCGCGCGCCTCAGTGAAACGACTAGGGTTGATTTTTTCTGGATTTGTCAGAAAGCGGGGAGTGATGGTGGAATTCCTTTGTTTCCATTTCCCCGTCAGGTGGCCGGGGTTCCCGTTTTCTTCGCGGTCAGCACTGATGAATTTTGAAGGATAAACTACTGCACCGCTTCGACCCAGAGCACGGCGTGGCGCGTGAGTTCCGGGCCGGTCTTGAGCTTGAGCTTGCGCTTGATGCTGGCGCGGTGGGCTTCAACCGTCTTCGCGCTCATGCCGAGGCGGCGGGTGATTTCCTTGGTCTCCCTGGCCTGGCCGATCAAGGTGAACACTTCTAGTTCGCGATCGGTAAGCTGTTCGACCGGTGAAAGCGTTTTCCCGGGGCGCTGGCCGGTGAGGCTGTCGAACAACTGCGTGGACACCTCGTCGCTCAAATAGATCCGGCCGCCCAGGACCTGCCGAATGGCATGAATGAGCCGTTGACCGCTCTGCTGTTTGGAGATGTAGCCGCGTCCGCCCGCCCGTAAAACCCGCTCGGCGAACAGCGAGGCGTCGTGCATGGACAGCACCAACACCGGCAGTCCGGGTCGCAGCGCGCGCAGGTCGCGGATGAGTTCCAGCCCGTTGCGACCTGGCAAGGTGATGTCCGCCAACACCAGATCAGGTTCCAGTTTTTCCACCGCCGCCACCGCCTCCCGCGCGTTTTCCGCCTGTCCGCAAACGATGAGGCCCGGCTCGCGGTTGATTTGCGCCGTCAATCCCTCACGCAGCACCGCATGGTCGTCCACGACCAGGATTTTTTTGCGTGCCTCCCCGGTTTTTAATGTTTTGGTTCGGGCCATGGGATTCAATGCACCGTTGCCGGTTTGCGACGCGAACGAGCTTTTGCCTCCGTATGGATCACGGAACAGATCACTTCGGTGCCCCGCCCGCGCCGGGGGCGCACCGTCAAAATTCCCCGCACCAGCCCGGCGCGATATTTCATGATGTGCAGGCCCAGCCCCTGGCGTTGCGGGGAAATTTTTCCGATGCCTTTGCCGTCGTCCATCACTGCCAGCGTGATTTTATCCCGCATCTGGCGTAAATGAACTTGCAGGCGGCGCGGCTTCGCGTGCTTGAGCGCGTTGTTCACCGCCTCTTGCGCAATGCGGTAAAGGTGGGCGGCAAGCGAGACGTCGCCAATGAGGACTGGCTGGACACAGTTGAAATCACAGCGAACCCGGAATAATTCAGTGGTTTGCGACGCCAGTTCGCGGAGGGCAAACATCAAACCGTCCGGCTCGGCGCGGATAGGCGAAAGGCCGCGCGAGATGCGGCGGGTTTGCTCGATGGCATCGCGCACCAGGCCGAAGATGCGGGTGGCTTCGCCGGCTTCAGCCGCGTTCCGCTCGGTGAGCTTTTCGCGCAGCACATTGCTCAGATAGGCGATGCCGCCCAACTGCTGGCCAAGGCCGTCGTGCAATTCCTGCGCAAAGCCGCGCCGTTCATGCTCGCTCAATTCAAGCAGCTCGCGTTCGAGTTGTTTGCGCCGGGAAATGTCGCGCACAAACCAGCGCGAATGCACAAAACGACCATGCTCCCACAGCACGTTGGCATCCACCAGCACATGGCGTGTCTGACCGTCACGCGCCCGCAGCTCGGTCGGGAAATTATGCAGCGTCTGTCGCGCGGCCAGTCGTTCCAGCAACGACTTCATCAGGGCGGCGTCCGGATGGAATTCGGCCAGCGCGCAGCCGGCCATCTGTCCGGGATTCAGGTGGGTCAGCTCGGAGAACGCCCGGTTTGTCCGGAGAATGATTCCATCCCGCGTCAGCAAAATTAATCCTACCGATGCCTCGTCAAAAAGATCTTGCAGCTCGTGTTCGCGGCGAACCAGCACCGAGCGCATCTGGCGTTCCTCGGCAATGTCGCGGGCAATCGTGGAAAAAGCAGTCAGGCGGCGGGCCGCATCGCGCACCGGCGAGAGCGTCAGTGAAACGTGGATGCGCCGTCCGTCTTTACGCCGGCGTTCCGTTTCAAACTGCCGCACCGCCTCTCCCTGGCGGATGCGATTGAGCAGGCCGCGAAATTCATCGCGATGGCCCGGCGGCAGCAACCGGTGACCGGAGCGGCCGATCATTTCTGCGGCCGAATAACCAAAGATTCGTTCCGCCGCCGCGTTCCAGGTCGTGATGATGCCTTCCACGGTCCGGGTGAAAATGGCGTCATTGCAATATTCCACGATCGCCGCCAACTGGTTGCGCACACCGGCTGGAGACATCCCGTTCACCGGCCGCTTGGCGGCTGCCCGGGGACCTGGCCGCTTGCGGCTGGCTTGTGAAAGTGTTCTCATGGCAGCGAAACAACCGGACAACAAACCGGTTTGACCGCAGGGACAGTTTAAGCAAAGTTACCTTCCATGCCAGCCCTATTGCCTCCGTGGCGGCAAAACTTCGCGCCATCCGCGCGCGTGTTTAAAATTGTTGGTGGCGATGACCGCAACGTGGGTGAAGGGGCGCGCGTTGAACTCAGAGTCATGAGGATTGAATTATGAACGAAGCATTGAACCGTTGGTGGGAAGAATTTCAAAAAATTCTCAATTACCCGATCAGTCTGGGGGACAGCCAACTAACCTTGACCAGCGTTTTCAAGCTGTTGGTGATCGTGGTGCTGGTGCCCGTGGCGGAGCGTTTTCTGCGGCGGCGCGTGCCGGCACGCACGCACCTGGGGCCGGACCTGCAAAACGCCTTGAGCCGTTTCGCCGGCTATTGCTTCATTGCTGTCGGGATGTTTTTTGCGTTCAAGGTGGTGCATCTGGACTTGAGTGCCTTCGCGGTCATGATCGGCGCGTTGGGAGTCGGCATCGGCTTCGGCCTGCAAAACATCGTCAGCAATTTCATCAGCGGACTGGTCATTCTCGCCGAGCGGCCCATCGCCATCGGCCATCGCATCGATGGTCGGCGGTGTGGCTGGACAGGTCACCCGGATCAACCAGCGCAGCACGACGGTCGTGACGAATGACAACATCACCATCATTGTGCCGAACTCCTATTTCATCACTCAGGCCGTCACTAACTAGAGTTACGGTGATCCCAAGGTGCGCCTGCGTCTGCCCGTGGGCGTGGCCTACGGCAGTGACCTTGAGAAACTCCGGCAGTTGTTGCTGGAACTCGCAGCGGAGCATCCCGGCGTGCTTAAAGACCGGTTCCGTCCGTCCGCTTTCTTGAATTTGGTGACAGTTCGCTGAATTTCGAGCTGGCCGTCTGGACCATTGACATGGCGCATCGGCCCACGGCCTTTCGCAGCGAACTATATTTTGCCATGGAGCGCAAATTGCGGGAGCACCGAATCGAAATCCCCTTCCCGCAGCGGGACCTGCATTTACGTTCAGGAAAAATTACGCTGGAAACCAAGCCAGACGGCACCACGGATGTGAAGCTGGCGGCGGATTGAGGAGCGGTTTGCGCCCATTCAAAATGGCCAGAATTTCGGGATGAAATAAACCGACAGCGCCCAGAATATCAGGTTCAGCGGCACGCCGATCTTCGTGAAATCCGTGAACCGGTAGCCGCCGGCACTGTAAACCATCGTGTTGGTTTGGTAGCCCACCGGCGTGGCGAAACTGGTGGACGCCGCGAAGGCCACGGCCATCAGAAATGGCTTGGCCTCCACGCCCAGTCCGGCTGCCGTGGAAATGGCAATGGGCGCGAGCAGCACCGCCGCCGCGTTGTTGCTCATGAATTCGGTGAGCACCGCCGTCAGGAAATACAACACCGCCAGCGCCACCAGCGGGCCGAACTGGGCCACTGTCCCCAGCGTGTGTTCCGTGATGTATTGTGCGCCGCCGGACCGCTGCAGCGCCAGTCCGAGTGGCAGCACGCCGGCCAGCAGAAAAATCACCTTCCAGTCAATCGCCTCCAGCGCCTGTTCAATGGTCAGACAGCGCACGAGCACCATCAGCACCGCCCCCACAATCGCACAGACCAGGATTGGCGCGATGCCCAATGCCGCCAGTCCGACGACCGTGCTGATGATGCCGATGGCAACGAGTGCTTTGCCGCCACGCAGGGTGGGTGTTTCCACCTCCGACAGCACAATGAGGTTGTCATTGGCGCGCAACCGGGGCAGATCGCCTTTGCGCAGCAACAACAGCAGGGCATCGCCAAAGCGCAGGCGCACGGAGGCCAGCTTTTCCCGTAATAAATGTCCCTGCCGCTGCAACGCCAGCACGATGGCGTCGTAACGCCAGCGGAAATCCGCGCTGGCCAGCGTGTGGCCGGCCAGGCGCGAACGCGGTGCGACGAGCGCTTCCACGAGCGTCAGGTCCTGTTCCGCCAGCGTCTCGTCTTTCAACTTGAATTCGGACTCGATCTCCAGGCCGGTGCTGGCACGAAGATCCAGCAGGTTCTTGACCTGGCCGCGCACCAGCAGGATGTCGCCGGCGCGGAGGCGCGTTTCCTCCGGGGTCCAGATCCGCTGCTGGTCGCGCAGGATTTCAAGCACGATGACGTCATGCTTCTCGCTCAGCCGGCTTTCGGACGCGGTTTTGGCGACCAGCGGCGAGCCGGGCATCACGCGCACTTCGGTGACATATTCGCGGAGCTGGTAGGCTTCGGTCAGTTCCCCGCCCCGCCGTGCCGGAAGAAGCCAGCGGCTGGTGATGAGCAGATAAAGCATCCCCGCCGCCAGAAGAATACAGCCCAACTGGCCAAACTCAAACATGCGGAAGGCGCCCATCCCGGCCTTTTCCGAAAAGGAACTCACCAGCAAGTTGGTGGAGGTGCCGATCAGGGTGCAGACGCCGCCGAATTGCGCGGCAAACGAAAGCGGAATCAGGAAGCCGGAAGTGGAAAGTTTCCGGCGGGCGCACACCATTAGCACGACCGGCAACAAGACCGCCACGGTGGCGGTGTTGTTGGCGAATGCGGACACTGCCCCGACGATCAACATCATCAGGAACAGCAGCACCGTCTGGTTACGCCCCCAGCGAACCAGCATGCGTCCGACCACGGCCAGGGCACCGGTTTTCTTCAGGCCGCCGCTCAGCACGAACATGGCCGCGACCGTCACCACGGCCGGATTGCTGAAGCCGGAAAGTCCCTCTTCCAGCGTGATCCATTTGTCAGGCCGCACCAGCCCGGTGGCCGGACCGGCGATGCAGATCAGCAGCAAAGTTCCCAGCACCAGCAGCGACACGAGCTCCACGGGCAGCCGCTCGCTGCTGAAGAGAAACATCGCCGCCACCAGCAACGCGATGACCAGGAATAATTCCACGGCCGGAATCTAGCCAGCCGGCTGCGGATTCGCCACCTCTATGTGCAGCAGCGGAATTGAAATATTGGCCGGGCAGATTCGCGATTTGTTGTGCGCCGGATGGTGATGCAGGATGACCTTGGCTTGCGATTAGCCCGCGCGCCAAGCCAGCCGCGTGTAGGGCGGTGATGCTGGTGGCAGACGCGCGTTGCCAATTTTCGCGATCTGGCTCTGGGAAAATGGAATTCTTGCTATCGCCGACGCGGTCATTCCGTTTGGATTGAAAGCCATCCGCCCCGATTCCGGGCCGGGTTTGATCATTTTTGTAATGACGGTGGCACCGGTAATAGTTTCTTGTCGCCCCACTTTTGGGTCAAAATGGCTGGAGGCATGAGTTTGTGCCCTCAAGAGACGGAGCACGGATGATTAAGAATTGAAGCGGCCGCGAAAACATGGTAAAAGGGT
>JAJXXI010000749.1 GCA_021781185.1 bacterium | reverse complement strand
CACGAGATCCACGCCGTTCTGGCGGGCCATGTTGATCGCCTCATTCAGCGGAATGATGCCAATCTGCTTTTGATCCACTCCGATGACCCGGACTTCGCGGGCACGGATTTTACCGTTGACCCGGATGAACGAGGCCGGAGAGGAATTGCGCGGAGGAAAAGGGCGGCTCAAGCGACCCTCGCTGGTTGGGAGTGAACGGAGATGTATTGCATCAAAGCTGTCGTCTGGCTTATTCTTACGATATGGCTTAATTAAGCAAAGCCCATCGCCGCCGCAAGCAAATAATCACATCAAATTCACTTTAACCCTGCCGGAAAGCCTGCACGCTGGCCACCAAATCGTCCGGCACGCCGAAGTCAAACCGCTGGGCTCCGGTCATCTCCAGGGCCAGATAACCGTGGCGCTGGCGCTGGATCTCTTGGGCCCGGGTGAGCTGGAACTCACCGTTGTCCCGCACGTTGTCCCGGATCATTTCCCCGAGGATCTCGTAAATTGACGGTGCCAGCAGATGCATCCCGAACCAGCCAAGCCATGTCCCGGCGGGCAGGTCATTGACCCGTAATTGCGCCTGCGCCACAGCCACGGCGGGTTTCTCGATGATGAGCGAAACGTCAATCAGACGCCGGTTTTCCACGCGCCGGGTGCCGGCAATGGTCCCGTAGCCCCTTAATTCGGCGGCGGAAATCCGGTTCACGGCGGAAACGCTCCGGCCGCCGGAAACCTCGGCCATGTCCGCCAGCTCGCGATAGGGCGAAACCGGCTGGCCGCGAAACAAATGGTCGCCGAGTCCAAGCAGGACCATTTCGCCCGCCGCAAAATCCTTTGTCTGAAAAACCGCATGGCCGTAGCCCTCCTGCTGGTGTTGCACGGCGAAGGAAACGCGCCGGGCAAAGCCCCGCATCTGCTCGGCTTCACGGAGCAGCACGGGATATTTTTCCAGTCGCTTAAGATAGAGATCGTCCGGCCCGCGCAGATAATGGTTCACCAGCTCGTCCTCGCCGGGCTGGGTGATGATGCAAATTTCCTCGATGCCGGCGGCTTCCAGCTCCAGCAAGTGATAGTGAAACAGGGCGCGGGCGATGCCGTCGGGACCGACCACCGGGAACATTTCCTTCTTCACCGCGTGCGACGCGGGGAAATGCCGCGTGCCAAGACCGGCGATGGGGATGACGGCTTTGCGGACTCTCATGTTCAAACGTCGAATCGTTTCCAGCCGCTGTGGCCGAAGGTGTAACGCTTGGCTCCGAACTCAATGGCTCCGGGCGACGTGCCTTCAAAGATATCCGGCATCACGCCGATGCGACGGGAATATTCAACCGCGATCTGCGGAATGTGCTCCTGGAGCGCCTCCGATTTGCCAAAGACCGCCACGGCACCGCCCGTGCCGCCGCCGGTGATTTTGGCGCCGTAAAGGCCGGATTTGGTTCCGCGTTTCTGGACGGTCTCAACCAGGAAATTCACCTCGGGAACCGACAGCCTGCAATTATCGCGGTAGCTGGCATGGGCGGCATACATCTGTTCGCCCGCAGTGACGAGGGATTTTTCGTCCCCATCTTTCGCGGCGCGCAGGGCGCCCATGAACTTCAACACCCGCTCGTTTTCCCCGACGGGATGCCGCGCGGGGCCGACCACATGATACGTCGCATCCGGCTGAATGGTGGTCACCGGATCATCATGCGTCTGGTAACGGCCCAGAAATTCGGACCCGAGCATCGTTTCAGGAATGCCCTTTTCGTATTCAGCGGCAAATTCGGCGGAGGTGATCTCCGTCAGGTAGCTGAGCGGGGCGCGGCCGGTTTTGGCGCGGATTTCGTTGATGATTTTTTTTCCCATGAACGCGCCGATGCGCACGTTGCCATAGGCGTTGCCGGCCACGGAGTGGCGCACCATGGAGTTGATGCCCACGAAGCCGGTGCCCGGGGGAATTTCCACTTCGCCCATGACCGCACCGGGCCGGCAGAGAATGTGTGTGAGCTTGCCTTCGCGTCCGCTGGCCACGGCGATCTGGTCCATGATGCCGCAGGGCGCGCCGACGACGTGATTCTCCGCCATCTGGCCGAGCCGGGCGATGCGGGCGCCATCGAGCTTGAGGCCGAGGTAGGCATTCAAGCAGGACAGCGTGCCGATCTCCACGGCGGCCGAACTGCCAATGCCGACATTCATCGGCACCGCGCTCAACAGCAGGAAACTGAAACCATAAGGCAGTTCAACTGACTGCTCTTTCAGCAACGTGAAAATGCTCCCCCCGATGTAGGCCGCCCAGTTGGAGATGGGATTCGCATGGCACAGCTCGCGGACTTGCGCGTAATTCCCGATCGCGTCGCCGGAGGTGAAGTAGTCCAGCGGGATCCGCGTCTCGACCGGCAGGCTGCGTCCGCCTGCCTGCACGGAACGAATCCGCAGCGTGCGGTCGGTGCGGGCCTGAATGGCCATGAGCATGCCACGCCCCAGCACGGCCTCGCAGACGTTGGCACCGGAGTAGTCGGCAATTCCGCCCATCACGTCAAGCCGTGCCGGAACGCGGGCCACCCAGACTTCGCCGCTGTTGAAAAAGCCGGCGAAACCAGTCGGGTCGCTGTTGGGCTTGCGCAGGAGCTTTTCGAATTCAGTGATTTCCACCGGGACTGTTTTGTTCATATCGCAACGGGTTGTTCTGACCGCCCGGAGGATTGCCCAAAACCCCGGGCCGGTCACGCCTGAAAATTCAATGATGATGGGGCCGGAACAGGCGCTCGCGGTTCGTGTAGAGATACCAGACGATGACCACATTCACCACCAACAGGACGGTGAGGCCGAGCTTGGGGTGCGAGAACATCGCGTGGTGCAGGTCAGCTTCCGGCAGACGCCGCCTCGTGATCTCAAAGATTTCAATCGGGATGAAAAACGCCGATTCACCGATGGAGAGCCAGATGGCCCACGCGGCGCGCAACGCCAACCCAGTGCCGCTGGTCATGAGAAACAATCCGTAAATCAAGGTGCCGGAAGCGACGGCGTTCAGGTTCGCCGCCGTGATGGTGTCCAGCCAGCCACCAATGTTGGCAAAGAAACGACGTTCCGGATCGAGGCCGAACCAGCGCACCGCCCGCTCGAAAACATTCTGCAGGTCATGGCCGGCCAGTGAAAAAATCCCCAGCGCCACAAACAGCAGCAACAGCCCCTTGCCGATCTTGATGCCGGCAATCACATAGAGCGTCGGCGCGCGTTTCGGCCGGGGCTCAACCGTTGGCGTGGCAGGCGTCATGACGATCCTTCAGGGCGACGTATCCGTGCCGGCGGCCTTGTTCTGCGACGCCTCCACCTTGATGTAGTGCAGCACCACGGGCGCAAGAATGATGCCCGGGATACCCATCAGTTTTTCACCGAGCACCAGCCCGATCAGCGTGAGCCACATGGGATTTCTGATGCGATCTCCGATGATTTTGCTGTTCAGGAAATATTCCAGCTTGTGGATGACCATCAGGAAGATCAACGCCACCAGCGCCATGCGCGGCGAAATGGTGAAGCCGACGAAGACGATCAGCGTGTTGCTCAGGATGTTGCCGACAATCGGCAGCAGCCCGCACAAAAAGGTCAGCACCACGATGACAGCCACATACGGATAACCATTCCAGACCAGAAACACGGCGGTGAGTGCGGTGTTGATGGTGGAGATGATGATCTGCGCGCCAATCACCCGGGAAAAACTGCGGAAGAACGTCCGGAACCGCTGGCTCAATTCCCGCACCACCGTGGCGTAAACGCTGTCCCGCGACGTGCCCGGTTCGTTTTCCGCCCCCCAGCCCGCGTTCAGGAACAAACTCGCCGCCACAAACAGTCCGATGAGCAGTTGCACGAACTTGAACGCCGCCTCGCGCGCATGCCGCCCCACCCCGGCCACATCCTGTTGGACCTCGGAAATCGCGAGCGTTTTCAGGCTCGCATAATCGGTGAACGGCAGTTCGACGCCCTGTTTCTCGGCATATTCCGCGACGGCCGGAATGGTCGTCTCCGCGATTTTCGGCAGCGTCAAATATGCCTGCCGCGAAAAATAAAACGCGCCCCAGCCGATCAGCACCACCGCCACGATGTAAAGCGTGAGACCCAGGATTTTGCTCCGGCCAAAACTGAGAACCTGCAGCGCAAAGAAACCAAACAGCGACGTCAACACCAGCATTCCCAGATGCAACCAGCCGCTCAGCACCAGCACCGCCGCCATGATGATGTAAGAGATGCGGATGGACTGTTTCATGGGGCTAAGGATGAAACATTCAACAACCAACGGCCAGCATCGAACATTCGAGCGGCAGCCGTGCCGGCCGCGCCCGACGACCCGGGCGTGGAACATTGAACGCTAAATGTTGGACGTTCATTTTTAACGCACCCGCGCCAGCAGCCAGTCGCGCAGCTCGGAGATCTTCAACCGCTCCTGCCGCCCGTCATCGCGGTAGCGCAGCGTCACGGTGTCGAGCAGCTCCGGCTTCTCGCCGAGCGTGTCGAAGTCAATCGTCACGCAGAACGGCGTGCCCGCCTCATCCTGCCGGGCGTAGCGTTTGCCGATGGAACCGCCGTCGTCGTAATACACATTCATCCACGGACGCAAGAGATCGCGAACCGCCAATGCCTTTTTGACGAGATCCGGTTTGTTCTTGAGCAACGGCAGCACGCCGACCTTGATCGGCGCGACGCGCGGATGAAACTTCATCGTGTAAATCGTCTCGCTCTTGCCCTTGTCGTCCGTCTTGGTGGTTTCCGTGTAAGCGTTCGCAATGAGCGCGAGGATCAAGCGATCCACGCCGGCGCTCGGCTCGATGACGTGCGGGATGTATTGACCCTTCGCCAGCCCGTTCGCATCGTCCGTGGCCTGCTTCTGGATTTGCTCCGCCGTCTCGTCCGGCTTGGCGCTCTTCGTCAGGTAATTCTTGCGGTTCTCGTAATAGCGCCGCCAGAGATCGTCCTGCTTTTCCTTGGGCAGCTTCGCCCACGCCTGGCGCAATTCATCATCAAACACGCCCATCGGCTTGCCGGAGAAACGCGCGTGCTGGCTCAAATCAAAATCGCTCCGCGCGGCGATGCCTTCCAATTCGTCGCCGGCCACGTTGCCGTTCTCGTCCTGCTTGCTGAACGGGAACTTGAACAAAATGTCCGTGCAGGCGCGGGCATAATGTGCCAGCTCCGCCGGCGTCTGCCGGTGAAAACCAAGCGTCTCGCGGGAGAGGCCGATGTTTTCGTAGAAGCGCACGCGTTCCTCGACCCAGTATTGGTGCCACGCCTGCCAGCCCCAGTTCGGCTGCGGCTCGCCTGGGTGGCCGGTTTCGGGGACGGTGACGACGCTGCCGTGGATGGCCTCGATCGCCTCGTCGGGCTTGATGAAGAACTCCAGTTCCATCTGCTCGAACTCGCGCGAGCGAAAGGTGTAATTGCGCGGCGTCACCTCGTTGCGGAACGCCTTGCCGATCTGCCCGATGCCGAACGGCACTTTCTGGCGCGAGGTTTCCAAAACATTTTTGAACTGCGCGAAAATCGCTTGCGCCGTTTCCGGACGGAGATAGGCGACGTTGTCTTCACTCTCGACCGGGCCGACGTAGGTCTTGAACATCAGGTTGAACGGGCGCGGTTCAGTCAATTCTTTTGAATCGCAGTTCGTGCATTTCGTCCCCTCCGGCAAGGCAAATTTGCCGTCGGCATTCTTGATGAGCGTCAGTCCCTGATCCTCGCAAAGCTGGTCGGCGCGATGACGTTTCTTGCACTTTTTGCAGTCGCACATCGGGTCGCTGAACGTGTCCACATGGCCGCTGGCCTTCCAGATGGCGGGCGACATGATGATGGTCGCCTCCAAGCCGGCAACATCGTCGCGCTGGCGGGTCATGGTGTTCCACCAGAGTTCCTTGACGTTGCGCTTGAGTTCCGCGCCGAGCGGGCCGTAATCCCAAAAGCCGTTGATGCCGCCGTAAATCTCCGACGACTGAAAAATGAAGCCGCGCCGTTTGCACAGCGACACGATTTTTTCCATCTGCAAATTCTCTTTGGGTTCTGCCATACGAAGGGACAGTCTTCGTTAAACGTGCCGTGAAATCAATCCTGAAGGCCTGAAGGCCGGCGGGGCGGGGCGGGGCCGCCACGGTTTGGAGCCGGCCCGCCTGGTCATTCCTGATTCGGATGCAGGCCGAACTGGATCAATTTCTCGCGCAGGGTCAACCGCGAGATGCCCAGCCAGCGGGCGGCCCTGGCCTGGTTGCCCTGGGCCAGTTCGATGGCGCGGCTGATGATGGCGCGTTCGGCGGTTTCGTGCATGCGGGCGTGGGCGTCGGCCAACTCGCCGCGCTGCGCGGCGGCGATCAGCTCCTCGGCAAAGGCCTGCAATGTTTTGCCAGTGTCCGCCGTTGGCGGCCCGGTCTTGGCCAGCGCGGAGCGCACATGTTCCACGCTGATGGTGTAGCTCTGCGCCGCCAGCAGCATTTTGCGGGTGACGTTCTCCAGCTCGCGCACGTTGCCGGGCCAGGGCTGGGCCTGGAGAAATTCCACGGCGTCCGGGTGAATGGCCGGATTTTCCACGCCGAATTCGGCACCGTATTTTTGCAGGAAGAACCGGATCAGTTCCGGGATGTCCTCCTTGCGTTCGCGCAGCGGCGGCAGGTTCAGCACCGCCACGCTGATGCGATAGTAAAGGTCCTCGCGAAACTGGTTTTTCTGGATGGCGGCTTCCAGATCGCGGTGCGTGGCCGCAATGACGCGCACGTCCACGGGAATCGTCTCCTTGCCGCCGAGGCGTTGCAGGTTTTTTTCCTGCAGCACGCGCATCAGCTTGACTTGCGTGCCCGGCGTCATGTCGCCGATCTCGTCCAGGAAAATGGTGCCGTGATCCGCCTGTTCAAAACGTCCGATGCGTCTGGATTCCGCGCCGGTGAAGGCGCCGCGTTCGTGGCCGAACAATTCGCTTTCCAGCAGGGTCTCGGGAATGGCCGCGCAGTTGATGGCGACGAACGGGGCGTTGACGCGGTCGCTGTGCTGGTAAATGGCGCGGGCGATGAGCTCCTTGCCGGTGCCGGTTTCGCCCCGGATCATGACGGTGACCGGCTTGGCGGCGATGCGCCCGATTTCCTTGTAGATGGACTGCATGGCGCGGCTGTTGCCGACGATGGCGAGGCGGGATTTTCCGGCGTCGCCAAGCTGCACCGGTTCGGTCATGAGCCGGCTGGCAGCGACGGCCTGTTCGACGAGCTTGAGCAATTCCGGCATTTCAAACGGCTTGAGTAAATAGTCGTAGGCGCCGGACTGCGTCGCTTCGATGGCCGTTTCCGTCGTGCCGTGTGCCGTCATCATCAAAATCGGCAGGCGCGGACGGATCGCGTGAAGTTCGCGCACCAGTTCCAGGCCGTTCAGGCCGGGCAATTTCAAATCGGTGATGACGACATCGAACGAATCGTCTTTCGCGCGGGCCAGGCCGGCATCGCCGTTTTTTTCGATGGCCACTTCGTAGCCTTCATCCGCCAGCACGCGGCGCAAGGTGGTGACAATGGCGGCATCGTCCTCGACGAGCAGGATTTTCGGGGATTGGTTCATGGTTGGTGCTGGGGAAGGATAATGCCGAAAGTGGTGCCGGAGCCAGCGTGGGTTTGATACTGGAGCGCGCCGCGATGCTTTTCGACGATGCGTGCCGCGATGGGCAGGCCGAGGCCGGTGCCGGACTCTTTCGTGGTGAAGAACGGATCGAACAAGCGCTTTTCCGCTTCCGGTGGAATGCCCCTGCCGGTGTCCTGAACCTCCAAAATCGCGACGTCCATCTGCCGATCGTCGAGCCGCTTTTGACCGGTCCGGACACGCAGCGTCACTGTTCCCTCCTGGCCAATGCTCTCGGCGGCGTTTTGGATGAGATTGATCAAAACTTGTTTGACCTGC
>JAJXXI010000548.1 GCA_021781185.1 bacterium | reverse complement strand
GCTGGTAGCAGACATTGCCAAGGCTGTAGAGGGTATCACCGGAAAGCATGCCCAGTTCGACGGCCTTGGAATAATAGTCCCGGGCGGCTGAAAAATCCCGCAGGCCCTGGTGAACAAAACCGAGTCCGTTGAAAATCCGGGCGGACTGCGGTTGCAGTTTTGCGGCCAGTTCGAGATGGTTTAATGCTTCCCGGCTCCGGCCCGTTTTGTGCAAAACCATTCCCAGTAGGAAAAGCAGTTGGGGGTCGCGCGGATTGATTCGCATCAACGCCCGGCCGGCGGATTCGGCGTCTGAATGTTGGCCTGCATTGTGCAGGTCAAACGCCTCCTTCAACCGCTGTTGAAATGGATCAAGGCTGGACGGCTGCCCCGGGGCGTTGTCCGTTGGTTCTGTCACGCGGCGAGTTAGCCAGCCGCTGGCGGAGTTGACAATGAAATTTGTGTTCGGCGGGGACGCTGAAATGGAAGACTTGAATTCTGCGCGGGCAGGGGCGGAAAACCGGCCGGCCTGGCGCGTTTATTTCACGGAGTTGACCAGGGGCGTGAGACCTTGAATCCGCACTTCCAGCCGGTCGCCGCTTTGGATGGGGCCGACACCGCTGGGCGTGCCGGTGAGGATGACGTCGCCCGGCAGGAGCGTCATGTTGGTGGAGATGAAACTGACGAGCTGGGCGGGCTTGAAAATGAGCTGCTTGGTGTTGGAATTCTGGCGCAACTGGCCGTTTTGAAACTGCTGGATGCCCAGTTCGTTCGGGTCAATGTTCGTTTCCACATACGGCCCCAATGGCGTAAAGGTGTCAAACGATTTGCAGCGCGCCCATTGGCCGTCGGATTTCTGGATGTGCCGGTCGCTGATGTCCTGCGCGGCGGTGTAACCCAAAATGTATCGGGCGGCGGTGGTGGGGCTGACGTTGCGGATTTTGCGGCTGATGACAATCGCCAGTTCCGCCTCGAAATCGGTGCGGTGCTCCGGAAAGGGAATTTCAATTTTCCCGCCGTCCGGCAGCAGCGACGTGGTGGCCTTGAGCCAGATCAGCGGTTCTTTCGGCAGCTCGCGGCCCATTTCGCGGGCATGATCCAGATAGTTGATGCCGACGGCGATGATTTTGCTCGGAACGACCGGGACCAGCGTCCTGATGCCTTTGCGCGGGGTGGGATTGCGTTCAAAGGAAGGGGAGCCGAAGACATCGCCCCGCAGACGAAAGATTTCGCCGTCCACCACTTTGGCGTAAAAAACTTCGTTGCCTTTGGAAAATCTGCCGATGGCCGCCATGATGGCCAAGGCTAACAAAGGCCGCGCGCTTACGGCAAGGACTTAAACCCGCGCCCGGCTTGCCGAAACCGGTTTCTCCCGCTACATTGCCGCCATGAAGTGGCTGACGAGGCAGGAACAATTTGTCCTCTGCGTGGTCATTGGCCTGGTGCTGACGGGGTTGCTGGTGAAATATTACCGCACCGCGCATCCGGTCGTCACCGCCGGCCAGTCCGCCAAACCCTGATATGCAAGAAGTCAATTTCGACGAAGCCTTGGATCAAATCCTGGTGAGGGACGGCCGTTTTCATCGCGACGCCTATGTCTTCATGCGCGAGGCGCTGGATTTCACCCAGAAAAATGTGGGCCGGGAAAACCAGGGCAAAGTGCGGCACGTCACCGGCCTGGAACTCCTCAACGGCCTCCGGCAATTCGCGCTCCAGCAATTCGGCCCGATGACCATCACCGTCTTCGAGGAATGGGGCATTACCAACTGCAAAGATTTTGGCGAAATCGTATTCAGCATGGTCGAAATCGGCCTGCTGGCAAAAACCGAAAAAGACACCCGGGATGATTTTCAGACTGGCTATGATTTCATAGAAGCCTTTCGCAAACCGTTCTGGCCCGAGAAAAAACTTGAGGCGGTGAAGAGGGCGTCGGCGGTTTGATTTCGCTTCGCCCGTCAGCGGCCGGAATGCCGTTCACCCCGGGACGAATCCGTGTTTTCATGGTGCCATCCGCATTCCGTATCATCCTGTTCTGCATCTGTCTGCTGACGGCGTTGAACGTCCCCGCGCAATCGCCGCCGGCGGAGCGCGACCAGCGCGGCACGCGGCCGATGCTGCAGGCCAACATTGCCCGCCCGCTGCGCTACACGCCCGTGGGCAACGATTTTGTCATCACCAACGGCGGCGAATTTTTCAATCGTCCGCTCTACGGCAACCACGACGCGTTTCGCGTGGACGCCGGGGACGTGCCGGAATTCTCGCTCTATCTTCCCGGTCGTGGCGGCAATCTGCGGTTGGGCATCAAAACTTCCGGCGGCATAAAATGGTTGAATGACTTCCGGGAAATCGTCGCCCGCTACCGCCCGGGTTCAATGCTTTACGAGCTGCGCGATCCTCTGCTGGAGCAGGGCGTGTTGCGGCTTTGTGTTCTGCCCTTGAAACGTCTGGACGGCGTCATTGTCTGGGCCGAACTGGATGGATTGCCGACGGCGGCTCAACTCATCTGGGCTTTTGGTGGTGCGAACGGCATGAAAGGGCGGCGCAGCGGCGACCTTGGGTGTGAAAAAGAACCCGTCAGCCAATTGTTTCAACTGCGACCGGAAGAATGCCGGGGCGGCGAGTTTTCCCTGGCGACAAACCACTTCCTGTTGCGGACCAAAACCGCAACGATTGCCGGGGTGGCGTCCGCCGGCTCAAAGCTTGCCGTGGCGGATGCCCGGCAGTGGTCCAGCCCGGCGGCGCTGCTGGCGTCCGCCGGCATTAAATGCGAGTCGCCAGTCGTCGTCGGCTCAATTGGACTGCCGCTTAAACAAGCTGTTTACCTTGCCTTGATGCCGGATAACGCTGACGGGCAGTCCATTCAAGCCGGGGAGCTGCCGTCACTGTTTTCCGTCGCCGAGCAACAACGTTCCGCCATCGCCAACCGCGTGGTGGTGCAGACGCCGGATGCGTTTGTCAATGCCGCGGCTGCCGCTTTGAACATTGCGGCTGATGCCGTCTGGGACCATAAACAGGAGTCGTTCATGCACGGTGCGGTGGCGTGGCGCGTGCGCCTGCTCGGCTGGCGCGGGCCGTATGCCGGCGATGAACTTGGCTGGCACGATCGGACTGCGGAACATTTTGCGGGTTATGCCGCGCAGCAGAATACCAATCCGGTTCCTGACAGCGTTCCGCCGCCCGAAGCATCCGCCAATCTTTCCCGCAATGAAACGGCGCTGCACTCGAATGGCGATCTGACCAGGACCCACTACGACATGAATCTTGTCGGCGTGGATGCGTTTTTCCGTCATCTGCTTTGGACCGGTGATCTGAATTACGCCCGCAAAATGTGGCCGGTGATCGAGCGGCACCTGGCTTGGGAGCATCGCCTTTTCCGCCGCGAATTTGGCCCGGACCGGCTGCCGCTTTACGAAGCGTATTGCTGCATTTGGGCGAGCGACGACCTCGCCTATGACGGCGGCGGCGCAACGCATTCCTCGGCTTACAATTATTATCAAAACCGCATGGCCGGCCGGGTCGCCCGGCTTTTGGGCAAAGATCCGAAACCTTACGAACAGGAGGCGGATTTGATCGCCAAAGGCATGCGGGAATATCTCTGGCTGGGCGACCGCGGCTGGTTTGCCGAATACAAGGATTTGCTCGGCTTACAGCTCGTTCATCCGAACGCGGCGGCTTGGACGTTTTATCACACGTTGGACTGCGGCGTGCCGACGGCCATGGAGGCGTGGCAGATGACGCGATTTGTGGACACGCAGATCGCGCGCATTCCGTTGCGCGGGCCGGGCGTCCCGCCAGGAAGCTGGACGATGCCGACGACCAGTTGGATGCCCTACTCGTGGTCGCTCAACAACGTGGTGATGGCCGAAACCATGAACACCGCCCTCGGCTACTGGCAGGCGGCGCGGCCGGAAGGCGCGTTTCCGCTTTTCAAGGGCGCGCTGCTCGACAGCATGTATCTCGGCCTCTGTCCCGGGAACGTCGGCATGTGCACCTGGTTCGACGCCTACCGCCGCGAATCCCAGCGCGACTTTGCGGATGGCGTTGGGGCGACATCGCGGGCGCTGATTGAGGGATTGTTTGGCGTGCAACCGGATCTGCTTGCGGGTGAAATCACCCTCCGTCCCGGTTTTCCAGCGGCCTGGACGAATGCCAGCATCAAGCACCCGGATTTTGAATTCAACTTTCATCGCGATGGCTTGCGCGAGACCTGGCGGTTTGAAAATCATTTCCAGAAACCGCTCCAGCTCCGGCTGCAAATCCCCGCGCTGCGCGATGAGGTGGATGGCGTCACTGTCAATGGCCGCTCCGCGACCTGGCAGATGCTGACGAATTCCGTCGGCCCGCCGCGCATCGAAGTCATCGCCGCTCCGGCGGCGGAGCAAACCATCGTGATCCGGTGGCGCGGCCGCGTTCCCGCAGCGGCGGCAACCAATGTCGTGGTGTCATGCGATGCAAAATTGCGGGTGGATTGCGGAGCAAAGATTGTTGCACTGGCGGACCCGCAACATGCCTTGACCCGGGCGGCGTTTGATGAAAGCACTTTGCGTGGCGTGGCGGGCGGGACGGCGGGGCAACGCACCGTGTTTGCCCAGGTGGAGCAAGGCGCACTGCGCTGGTGGCAGCCGGTGATGTTTGAAATTCGCGCCCCGCAGACCGGGGCCGTCCCCATGGACTGGACGAGGGCAGTCGCCGGAAAACTGGAAACCGTGAATCTTGCGGGGATATTCAACGACAAGGTCACGCAGATTTTCCGCAACGACTATCGCGAGCCGCGCTCGCCGTTCTGCTCGCTGGCGACGCCCAAGCAAGGCTACGGCAGTTGGTGCCTGCCCAGCGAAACATTCGACGTGGATGATGCCGGCCTGCGTTCGCTCGCGGCGAAGTCGGGCGATAAAATCATTTTGCCCGACGGCGTGCCGCTCGCCACCCCCGGCGCGGCGGACGCAAACAACATCGCGTTTGTTTCGCAATGGGAGAATTATCCGGCGGAAATATCCGTTCCCTTGAGCGGCAGATCTTCGCGGGCCTTTCTGCTGATGGCCGGTTCAACCACCGCGATGCAAAGCCGCTTTGACAATGGCGATGTCATCGTGACTTACACTGACGGCTCCACCACGCGGCTGGCGTTGTGCAATCCGACCACGTGGTGGCCGATAGACCAGGATTATTTCATTGATGACTTCGCGTTTCGCCGGCCGGAGCCGTTGCCGGTGCGCGTGGATTTGAAAACGGGGGAAATCCGCGTATTAACCATGAATCAATTCAAAGGCAAAGGCGGCACGATTCCCGGCGGTGCAGCCACGGTGCTGGAACTGCCGCTGGATTCCGGCAGGGAGCTGAAGTCGCTTACGGTCCGCGCACTGGCCAATGAAGTCGTCATCGGTTTGATGAGCGTGACCTTGGAACGCCCGGCCATAAATTGAATGGTCCATCGGCGATTGCTTTTGGCCGGCTGAAAAACTAGGCTGCTGCCGCCATGCACTGGCTCGACCAACCCGCCCAATTTTGGCCGCAAATTGCCGCCACTTTTGATTTTCTCGCGGCGGTGCTGGCTTCCATCCACGTTCTGCTGCACAAGCGCGACACCCGGGCAGCCATTCTGTGGATAGCCTTTGTCTGGATGCTTCCGGTTTTGGGCGCGCTGCTGTATCTGGTTTTTGGCGTCAACCGCATCCGTCGTCGCGCGGTGCAGTTGGGCGTGCACAACACCATCAGCCGGCCGGTGCCGGAAAACCTGGGTGAATCCGAGGCCGTGGAGGCGGAACATTTGAAACACCTCGCCCGCGTGGTCAGCCGCGTGGTGGCCCGGCCCCTCACCGGTGGCAACCAGATCAGTCCGCTCGTCAATGGCGACGCCGCATTTCCGGCGATGCTCGCCGCGATTGAGTCTGCGCAAAAATCCGTTTCGCTTTGCACCTACATTTTCGACAACGATGAAGCCGGTGGTCGTTTCGTGTCGGCGCTCGAGCGGGCCGTGAAGCGCGGGGTCGGTGTGCGCGTGTTGATTGACGCCGCCGGCACGCGCTACTCCTGGCCGCCCATCACCCGCAAGCTGCGGCAGGCGAACATTCCCTGCGCGAAGTTTCTGCCCGCGTCCCTGTTCACCCCCTGGCGCGTGGCCACCATCAATCTGCGCAACCATCGCAAGTCGCTGGTGGTTGACGGAGCCATCGCCATTACCGGCGGCATGAACATCCGGCAGGGCAACGTGCTTGCCGCCAGTCCGAAAAGCCCCGTGCAGGATTTGAATTTTCAGGTCGCGGGGCCGGTCGTCGCCGAACTGCAGGTTGCCTTCGCGAATGACTGGGCGTTCACCACCGGGGAAGTTCTGGACGGTAAAGCCTGGTTCCCCGAACTGTCCGAAGCCGGCGAGGTGATCGCCCGTGTCATCACTGACGGGCCGGACGCGGATTTTGAAAAACTGCGTCTGACCCTGCTGGCGGCTTTGGCCGAGGCCCAAAGTTCGGTGAAGATTCTCACGCCCTATTTTCTGCCCGATCCCACGCTCATTTCTGCGCTGACTCTGGCCGCCCTGCGGGGTGTGCGGGTGGACATCATCATCCCTGAAAAGAGCAATTTGCCGTTTGTGCATTGGGCTTCGCGGGCTCAGTGGTGGCAGGTGTTGGAACATGGCTGCCACCTCTGGCTGGCGGCACCTCCCTTTGATCATTCAAAACTGATGGTGGTGGACAGTCACTGGGTGCTGCTGGGTTCCGCCAATTGGGACGCGCGCAGCCTGCGGCTCAATTTCGAATTGAATGTCGAGTGCTACGGTCGCGGGTTCGCGCGGGAAATGGAAGCGGTCATCGCCAAAAAAATGGCCGCCGCCCGGGAAGTGACCCAGGCCGAGGCCGACGGGCGTTCCCTGCCGGAAAAACTGCGCGACGCCTCGGCACGCTTGTTTTCTCCCTATTTCTGATGCGGAAACAACCGATTGCGTCCAGCTATTCACTTGCCGTTTGACGCTCCGCTTTGCCTGGCCAAGGGGGAGGTCGGTCGGCCCACGGGCGTTTTGCCGCAAACCCATCCTGTCACTGAATCACTTGCGCGCGAAAAAATCTGAAAATTGGCAAAGTGTGCGAAAGTTGGGGGGGGCTTGGATTTGGAATAAAAGACAATTGAGCAAAATCAGCGCAATAAAGGGGATGTTCCGCGCTGTCGTGCTTTCCGGGGAGGTTATCCGGTTCAGAATTTGATTTCGCGGGTTTTTCTGTTCAAGCAGCAAACGACTGCGTTTCCTGTTTGAGCTGGCTTTCGGCTTGAAACCAATATTCCGCGTCGCGGCCATTGGGACGTCCATCTTTCTCCCAGAGCGTGTAAGCACGGGCGGCGATCGCCTCGGGGGTGATTTCCTGGCGCGGTGTGGCGGCCGTTTTCGTTTTGGCTGGCTTGGCCTTGCTGTCAATGGCCGCTCTTTTGGTGGCCCCACGTTTTGGGGGGACGGGCTTCGCGGCGACATTTTTGTTTGTGATGGTCTTTCCGGTCTGCTTTTTGGTGTTCTTGGTCAGTTTCATGGTAATAAGTTCACATGGTTGTGTTTGTCGTTCATCAGGTTTGAGCCTGAGCGCCTGGGGACAGATTTTGTCCGGAGGCAAATGGAAAATTTCTCCTTGCGACGGTTAAACTAACAAATGGCGGGATTTTTGTCCAATTCACTTTGAAGATTTGGAGTCGGAAATTTGCACATTTGGCGGCGGGTTTGGCAGGCACAACCGAAATTTCTTCAAAAAGATATTGCACGGTGCAATGCAATTGTTATTATTCGCGCCCGCTTTCCGATGTTCGGCCGGCGGAAGTTCGTTCAACCAAAACCAGACAATCGTTCTTTATATGGCTCAACGTATTAGAATTCGTCTCAAGGCCTATGACTACCGTGTCATAGACCAGTCGGCACGCGAAATAGCC
>JAJXXI010000163.1 GCA_021781185.1 bacterium | reverse complement strand
CCATTCGCATATCAAAGTGGTGTCGGCGAAGCAGAACGGCGGCTTTGTCGTCAACATGAATCGCGGCTTCGCCCTCTCCCGGCGGGACGTGGTCATCCTGAACTCGGACACCGAAGTCACTCCCGGCTGGCTGGACCGGATGGATCGTTGCCGGCGTAGTAATCCCGCCATCGGCATCGTTTGTCCGCTGTCGAACAACGCCACTATTCTCTCCGTCCCCCGGATGAATGCCCGCAATGTGCTGCCGTCCGCGCTATCACCCGATGCCATGGCCCAAATGGTCGCGCAGCTTTCCGAACGGTTGTATCCGCAAATTCCCACCGCCATTGGTTTCTGCATGATCATCACGCGCGAAACCCTCGACACAGTGGGCGTTTTTGATCCCGTGTTTGGGTTGGGTTACGGCGAAGAAAACGACCTGTGCCTGCGCGCCTGGGCGGCCGGCAAGCAGAGCGTTTGCTGTGATGACGCCTATGTGCAGCACTACGGTGAAGCGTCCTTCGGCCAGGTGGCGGGCATTGGCGAACGCCGCCGCCGCAACGCCGAACTGCTGGAACGCCGTTGGCCGCAGTATTCCATTTCCGTTTACCGCTACTGCCAGCGCAACCCGCTGCGCAAATTGCAGGAACAACTGCGCCTCGCTGTGGCCGGCTCCGCCGATCCGCGGCCGCATGTGTTGCAGGTGATCCACAACTACAACGCGCCGGGCGGCACCGAACTGCACACGCAGGAAATTGTGGAGCGCATTTCCAATCGCTTCCGCCAAACCGTGATGTTCCCTGGAAATATCGGTGAATGGTCCGATTTCTCCGAAGTGACTTCGCCCAGGGGAACGCGCATTGCCGTGATGAACCGGATCAATGCTGCGCCAACGCATTTGTTCTTGGGGTCGCAACCGGGTGACGTGCGCAATGCGGTGGTGGAGGAAAACTTCCGCCGGTTTGTTGCCGGCGGTGATTATGGCCTGGTTCATTTCCAGCATCTGGCCGGCTGGGCTTCCTTGAAACTGCCGCGCATCGCCCGGGAGCTTGGCAAACGCTGCGTGATTTCGCTCCACGACTATTTTCTCCAGTGTCCGGAATACGTGCTGCTCAACGAGACTGGCGAACGCTGCCACAAGGTTCGCGCCGACGCGGAGGACAAAGATTGCCTGCGCTGCCTGGCCGCCAAGCGCTTCCCGCTCGCGCCGCAATTGCCGCCGCTTCCGCAATATCTCCAGCTTCGCCAGGGTCTTTCCCGCGAAGCACTCGAACAGATGGACGCCATCATCGCGCCCTCCGAATTTGTGCGCCGCCGGATTTTGGCCGCGTTTGGCGACGATTTGGCCGACCGCGTGCGCGTCATTCCTCACGGTGTGAACATGCCGCCGCGCCGACAGCATCGGAAAGTCGGGGCGCCCCTGCGGGTCGGTGTGCTTGGCACGTTGAATTTCCAGAAGGGCCTCAAGCAGGTTGTCGAAGCGGCCGGTTTGTTAACCGGCGCGCCGCTGCAATTGGAGGTATTCGGCCATGTGCCGCCCGTCGGCCGCAGTCACCTGGCGCGCCTGGGCATCAAAGAACGCGGCGGCTATACTCGCGATCAATTGCCGGAACTGCTCCGCGACGTGGATTTGGTCCTGATCCCCTCGATCTTCGACGAAACATTTTGTCTTACGTTGAGCGAGGCCCAGGCGCTGGGAATTCCCGTCCTGGCCTCGGCCGTCGGCGCGATTCCTGAACGCATCCAGGAAGGTGAAACGGGCTTTTTGTTCGCGCCGGCCACGGGCCAGGCTTTGGCGGCCAAACTCCGGGAACTCTGCCAGACGCCGGCTTTGATCCAGGTTGTCGGCGAGCGGGTCCGCAAACTCAAGGTGAAGACCATGGATCAAAACGCGGAAGACTACGCCGAACTCTACCGGCAGGTTCTCAGCGCTCCGGCCCGGCCCATGGTGGCGCGGCCGGATGCTTCCGCCGCCTTGCCGGCGGTTGCCTCATGGCAGCCGACCCTAACGCAAAAAGCGGATGCAGCCAGCCTGACCTCCATTGTTATTCTGACCTGGAACCAGCTTGAGCACACGCAGCGGTGCGTTGAAAGCATCGCCGCGCACACACCGGAACGGCACGAAATCATCTTTGTGGATAACGGTTCCACGGATGGCACCGTGACTTGGTTGCGCGCGTATGCGGAAAAGCATTCTCACGTCCGCCTGGTTGAAAACAAATCCAACCGCGGTTTTGCGGGCGGCAACAACCAGGGCTGCTCCCTCGCCCAGGGCGATTTCATCCTGTTGCTCAACAACGACACGATGGTCACGCCCGGCTGGCTCGGCCGCTTGCTGCGCGCCGCCGCTGACCATCCGTCCATCGGGGCCTTTGGTCCCATGTCCAATAACGTCTCCGGCCCGCAACTCGTGCCGTCTGTGCCTTATCGTCATGTTGAAAGCCTCGCCGGGTTTGCGACGCCGTGGGCGGTCGAACATGCCGGCCAGGTTCAACCGGTCGGCCGGTTGGTGGGTTTCTGCCTGCTGATGCGCCGTTCCGTCTTGGAAGCCGTCGGTGGTCTCGACGAACGCTACGGCAGCGGCAATTTCGAGGACGACGACTTGTGTATCCGCATCCGGCTCGCCGGTTTTGGCGTGGCGATTGC
Organism: bacterium; assembly: GCA_021781185.1. Taxonomy (GTDB): domain Bacteria; phylum Verrucomicrobiota; class Verrucomicrobiia; order Limisphaerales; family UBA11358; genus UBA11358. The sequence goes on along the minus strand of JAJXXI010000163.1, from coordinate 5,329 downwards.
CAAGGATTCTTTTGTGCATCACGTTGGCAGCCAGACTTTCAAGGGCGCAAAGATTAATTACAACGAGGCGATGCTGCGTAATTGGAATTTGTTCCGCGCCAAATGGAAATTGTCCAAGGAAGCCTCGCTCGAACGTGGCTATCAATTTCCCACCGCCTTGCCCGCCGGCGTCGCCTTGCAGGTGCCGCTGCCGCAACTGGCCCTGACGCACAAATCAACAGTCAATCGTTTCTGGTTGGAAGAAGCCTCGGCGCCAACCGTCGGGCCAAGGAAAATGGAAACGCCCGCCGCCGCAAAAATTGGCCGGCTCGACGAGGCACGCGAACTGTTCGGCCAGAAAAACTACCCGGACGCGTGGGCGGCGGTTTTGGCCGCCATTGCCCGCCGCCCGTTCCATCCCGAGGCGTTTCTGCTGCTGGCGGAAATTGCGCTGGCTGCCGGCGACGGGAAATCGGCCCGGTTTTGCGCCCAGCGCGCCCGGGACCTCGCACCGGCTTGGAGTTCGGTAAAACAATTCCTGAGCAAGCCACTCAAGGGCGACGCCAAACCGGAATGGCTGAATCCATCCTCCATCCTCCATCCTCCATCTTCGCCCCGCCTCTCCGTCTGCCTGATCGTGAAGAACGAAGAACGCTTCCTTGCGCAATGCCTGAAGTCCGTGCGCGGCTTCGCGTCGCAGCTCGTCGTGGTGGACACCGGCTCGACGGATCGCACGGTGGAGATCGCGCGCGAGTTTGGCGCGGAGATTTATTCGTTTGCCTGGTGTGATGATTTCGCCGCCGCCCGCAATGCCGCGCTGGAACATGCCACCGGCGACTGGATTTTGATGCTCGACGCCGACGAGGAACTGCCCGCCGCGCAGCACGCCAAGCTGGTTGCGGACATGAAGAGCGCCACCGCCATTGCGTTCCGTCTGCCGCTGGTGAACGTGGGCCAGGAAATCGAAGGGCGCAGTTTTATTCCCCGGTTGTTTCGCAATGCGCCGGGAGTTTTCTACCACGGCCGCATTCACGAACAGGTGTTCTCCAGCCTGCTGGTTCACGCCAAAAAGTGGGGCTTGAAAACCGCGTTGGGCACGGCGGAATTGTTGCATCACGGCTACACCAAGGAGATGGTGCGCGACCGCAACAAAGTGGAGCGCAATTTGAAACTGCTGCGGGCCGCACTGGAGGAAAATCCCGGCGACGTGAACCTGGTGATGAACCTGGGCCTGGAACTGGTGCGCTCGGACGACCTTGCCGGCGGCGTGGAAAAGTATCGCGAGGCATTTGGACTCATGTCCGCGCAGCCGGCGGAAGACCTTGTGCCGGAACTGCGGGAGGTGCTGCTCACCCAGTTCACCAGCCAGCTTTACAAGGTGCAGGCGCACGACGAGGTCATTCAAGTGCTCACTTCGCCGCTGGCCAAGCGCGGTGGACTGACCGCGTCGCTGCATTTCGCTTTGGGCCTGGCGCATTTTGAATTGAAGCAGTTCCGCGAAGCCGCGGATCAAATGCGCCAGTGCCTGAACATGCGCAAACAAGCGTGTCTCACGCCGATCAACACGGACATCCTCACCGCCGCGCCGCAACATTGCCTGGCCCTCAGCCTCGCCAAAAACGGCGACGCAAAAGGCGCGGAAAAGGCATTTCAAGCCGCACTCACGGAAGCCGGGCGCACGGAGGAGGCCAAGCTCGACTACACAAAATTTCTGGCGACGGAAAACCGGCACGTGGAGGCGCTGCAACAACTACATGCCATCGTTGCCAAAAATCCGCACCACGTTGCGGCGTGGCGGACGGGCGGGGAAATTGCCCTGAGCCGGCCGGAATTTCTGGAGTTCGCCGGCGACTGGACGAGCGAAGCAGTCAAAGCACTGCCGGAAAACCAGGCAATCACGGCGCAACGCGCCGAGGTGCTGCTGCTGACCGGCGACCCGGCGGCAGCGATGGCACTGTGGGAGAAAGTTTGGAACACGGAACGCCAACCCCGCGCCCTGGCCGCACTGATCCTGTGCGAAACCATCGAGGCACAAACCACGCACGCGCCGGACGAAGGCGCGGAGGAGCAGGACGCAAGCCGTGCCTTCATCGAATGGTATCAAAAATTGATCACCTCGCGCACGCATGGCGTGAGAGGTAAAATCAACGAGCAACTGGAGAAGCTTTCCCGCGCGCTGCCCACGGCGGCGCAGATGCTGGAAAACGCCTTGTCTGAGGCAGACCAGCCGGCGGAGGTTTGACGGGTTTCGTTACCGCTCGTTCCCCCGCCCGGTTTCCTTGATGGTTCAATCCGGGCCTTTCAAAAAAGGAATGAAGGACGATGAAATGAACCGGGTTTCCTCAGCCGGCTTGAGTGGATCTGCAACGACCCGCCGCAGAAAGATTCGGCAATGCTCTCGTCGCCAGTCGCTGGGGCAGAGTTGGGCCAGTCGGAAAACGTGCGACGAGGGCGGCTCAACCAACTCACGGCCACGGGATATCGCTGCCACTTTCACCTGACCGCTTCGGAATTCGGGATGAAACAAGATTCAGGAAAAACCCCACCACAGCGCCAACGGCGGGGGCCGGTGATCAGATGGCGGCAAGCCGGCTCAAGACGATCTTGGAGGTTTCGTGCATGTCGTAAGGTTTGGCCAGCACGGTGGCGTTGCAACGTTCCACGCGGGCGCGGGTGGCGTCATCCAGAAAGCCGGAGGCGAGGATGAATTTTGTCCGGGGCCAGCGCACGGCGATCTGCTCCATCAACTCGCCGCCATTCATGCCGGGCATGTTGTAATCGGTAAAAACGAGATCCACGGGCGTGGCGGATTCCTCCATGATTTTGAGCGCCTGCGGGCCGCTGCCGGCCACCAGCACGGTCAGGCCGGTCATCTCCAGAAACGTCCGCGCAAAATCACGCAGCAAATCCACGTCATCCACCACCAGCACGCAGCCGGAGCCCTGAGCGAGCGGGGAGTGATCCGGGGAAAATAATTTTTTCAGCGGTTCATGCGTCAACGGCAGATAGATGTGGAAGACCGAACCCCGGCCCACAACGCTCTCGACTTCAATAAAACCGCCGGCCTCCTGCGCGACGCGCTGGACGATGGGCAGACCGAGTCCGGTGCCTTTGCCGGCCCCCTTGGTCGTGAAGAATGGCTGGAAAATCTTGGGCAAAACTTCCGGCGCAATACCGCAGCCGGTGTCAGCCACGCTGCAACGGGCATAAACCGTATCCGGCATCAGACTCTGGCGCGCCACCAGTTCGGGCGACGGCATGACCAAGGCGTTGGTCAAAGTCAGCTTGCCGCCTTCGGGCATGGCATCCTGCGCATTGACGCACAAGTTGAGCATGGCCTGGCTCGCCCGGGTGGCATCCATTTTCACCAACACAGGCTTGTTGGAAGACACCAGATCGAGCGTCACGTTGCCACGCAAGGTCCGGCGGGCGAGTTGGGCGGTTTCCTTGATGACCTGATTGAGGTCGAGCACCGTGCGCCGGTCGTCTGACATGCGGCTGAACGTCAGCAACTGACGGGTAATTTCTGCGGCCCGCGCGGCGGCCAGATCAATTTTCTCCAGTCCGAGCCGCAGCGGCGATCCGCTTTCCGCCTCCATCAGGATCAGGCTGGCATGGCCGCGAATGGCCTGCAACAGGTTGTTGAAATCGTGCGCCACGCCGGCGGCCAGCGTGCCGATGATCTCCATTTTCTGCGCTTGAAACAGTTGGTTCTGCAGTTCGTGATAATGCGTCTGGTCCGCGATATTGCAGATCAGGCCGCGAATGCCCGGCCCGTCAATCCAGGGCGAAATGCGCATCAACCAGTAGTGTCCATCCGGCGAGTGAAAGCGGTTTTCCTGCGGCTTGCCGGTGGCGACGACCTCCTCGAAAGCAAGGCGCAATTCCCCGCGCCGGGAGGTGTCCGCCACGTGATCCAGCAACGGACGGCCGATGGCCGGCGGCCCGGCAAATTCAATCCCCGCGTGCAACGCCGGCAAATGCCGCCAGCCAGCATTCGCATGCGTCAGCCGGAACTCGCAGTCCAGACTGTAAATCGCACCGTCGAGCGACTGCAGAATGCTTTGGACAAAATCCCGTTCCAGCCGCAGCGCGCTTTGCAACTGCAGGCGCACCGTGATGTCGCGTTCACTGGCGACATATCCCATGAACCGCCCGGCAATGTCGGTAATGGGGGATATGGTGCATTCGACGTGGTAGGTTTCCCCGTTGCGCCGTTGGTTGATGAGTTCCCCCACCCATTCCCGTCCTTGGCAGACGGTGTCACGGTAGGTGCGGATTTTATCCGCTTCGAGCGGGGCCCGCAAAAAATCGTCCGAGCGGCCCAGCACTTCTTCCAACGTATAACCGGTGGCAGATTGAAAGGACGGATTGACGTAGGTGATGCGCAGATCCGCATCGGTGACCAGAAAATGATCGGGCGTTGCGTCAATGGCCGTGACCAGCCGTTGCACGTGAGCCTCCAGCCGCAGCCGGCGGTTCGAATCTTTAAAGGTGATCAGGTTGTGACCGTCATCCAACCGGGTGAAATCCAGATCCATCAGCACATAAACCATGTCCGTGCTGTGGGCGAGGACGGAGCAGATCGTCTCGTTGGCGGAAGCCTCACGCTTGAGCAACTGGGCCAGCTTGCGGGTCGCCGGCGCGTCAAACAGCTCGAATACGGAAAAAACGCCTTGCTGCGTTTGAATATCCAATTTAAACCGGCGGGCGGCCTTGGGATTGATGCTCCGGGCAATGCCATCCTGATCGCACACGATCAACGCTTCATCAGCGCTCGCGAAAAAGTTATTCCACCAGTTTGTGACAGGCATTCGTTCCATCAAAGTTATCGTCGGCAGCGGGCCTTTACAAGCCATTGACCGCGCATTTTAGCGGCCCTGCCAATAATGAATTAATCGGCTAAATTCGGTTGTGGTTTAGGACTTTTAAAAACTCAAAGCCTCAAAACCATCTGACCGGGAAACCCCACGCAGCATTCAGCCGGTTCCCAAAACATGAACTCCATGCGCCTAGCTGTCCCTGCCATAAGAATTGCGACTTTCACGACCGGCTACAAACAAAATCGCACCCCGCGCGCTCACGCGGGCGCATCTGGACACAGTCTTTGACTGGCCGCAGCCTTGGTAGTGGCACAGGCATCCTGCCTGTGAGTTGCGCCCGCGTGGCCTGACGCTGGCAGAAACACACAGGCAGGATGCCTGTGTCACTACGCTTCCGGCTGACGCCGGAACCGTTTCATCCCGAACTTAAGGACCGTGTCCAGATGCGCCCGCTCACGCCCCCTCACCGCACAAACCGGGCTGGGCGGCTTCTTGAGCGCCGACCTAACCCGACTTGGCGGATTCGA
>JAJXXI010000106.1 GCA_021781185.1 bacterium | reverse complement strand
AAACCGCCACCAATTTATTGGTGAAAATCGAAGCTTCTGGAATCAACGGCTGGACCAAGGGCGAAATCATCCGCCTGACGGCACCAGACGGTGACGTCGCGTGCAAAACCGGCGTGACGCTGGGCGGCGCAGAAATCACTGACAACGCGCAATGGAACGGCAAATGGGAAGCGTTGGTGGTGCCTGAAAAAAAATCCAAAGCTCCCATCGTGGTGGAAGTGCCCGCTGCCAGCGCAGCGGTAGTCAGATTGACGCCACGATGAACTCAACCGCAATCGCCTTGTGAAAATCCCGGCCACCGGATTGCCATTTTTCCTTCCGGTGGCGATGCTGCCCTTCGCGCTGGTTTTCCGGGCAACCAACCCTTCCAAAACCGGGGGTGACGATTGCACCTTGCCCGACGCGCCCGGCTGCAAAAATGGTGCGCGGGTGACGAAAACCGAAAACAGGCTTGAGCGGCACCGTCCGGAACCGGGGCGGCATTCCCGACTTCGCTGGCGGCATTTTCCGCAAATGAAATGGCAGATTTTTGGCAATCCCGGCTCGTTTTGCAACTGGCGGCGGAACACATTGCCGGCATCGTTCCAGTCGAAAAAGCCATGAAACGCATCGCCATTGTCATTGTTTGGTGTAACGCGAGCCGATCATAGAATGAACCTGCCCGCCTAAAAATTTTCAAACAGAACAACGAACCCACGCAACATGCCAACGGAACCCATATCTTCGAATCAAGTTGAAGCCGATTCCTCGACCGTCACGCAGCAGCAATGGAAATGGTCCGCGCTCGCGGGCATGGCATCGTATCTGGACGCCGGTTCGATTGTAGCTCTCGGTGCGGGCATGACGCTGTTCCAAAAAACATTCCGCATGACCGATGGCATGGTGGGCTTTCTGGCGGCCATCGGCCCGAACGCCATTGGTTGTGCCCTCGGCGCATTTCTCGGCGGCTGGCTCGGCGACAAGCTGGGCCGCAAAAAAATCTATCAATACGACTTGCTGGTTTACGCCGCCGGTATCCTGTGCATCGCATTTGCGATGAACAAGGGAATGCTCTTCTTGGGCACGTTCGTGGTCGGTCTCGCGGTGGGCGCGGATGTGCCAACGTCGCTGGCACTGGTCGGCGAATTCGCTCCGGCCAAAGCCCGGGGAAAACTGCTCGGCTTCACGCAGGTGGCATGGTGTCTGGGGCCGGCCATCGTTTTGTGGCTGGCGCTGGCGCTGGCCAAGATGGAACTGCTCGGCATCCGCATCGTGTTCCTGCATCTGTTTGTCGTGGCGATCGTCACCTGGGCCTTGCGCCGTGGACTGGCTGAATCCGCACGTTGGGTTGCCGCTTCATCCATTGCCAAGCAAAACATCGCAGCCTTGTTTTCCGGTGCAAATCTTCGCGCACTCCTTTGGACGATTACGATTTATTTGTTCTGGAACCTAGCGGCAGGCACGGCCGGGGCGTTCAATTCCTATCTCATTTCAAAAAATATTCCAGCCGACGACCCTAACAACCAGGCGATCGGGGTCGGCCTGCCCAGCGCGGCCTTCGTCACCATGATGATCATCACGGTTTTAGTATTCATGCGGTTTTCAGACCGGAGCCACAAGACTCGTAAATGGCTTTGGGCTATTGGTTCCATCACCCAGATTTTTGCCTATGTCCTGCTCATTGTGATGCCGTTCAGCATCCCGGTGATCATCGCCAATATCGTCCTGTTTGCCGGCGGCGCGGCGCTGGCCGGCGAGGCGTTCTACAAAGTGTTCAGCCAGGAGCTGTTTCCGACCATGCTGCGCGGCACGGCGCAGGGATTCTCCTTTGGCGCGGCGCGCATCGCGGTCGGCATCTGGAGCTTTTTCGTGCCGGCCATTTTCAGCCACGGCGGTCTCCCGGTGCTGGCAAGCTTGCTCACGGTGTTCCTGGTCATCAGCGGTGCGGTCGGATTCTTCTTCATGCCGAACACCTCCGGCAAAACATTGGAACTGATTGAAAGCGAGCGCGCGGGCACATGAAATCACCGAATTTACCCAGACCGATCAACATCTCAAATCTGCGGTGTGAATACCTCGTTGCGCCGCTCGGCATTGATGAATGCACACCGCGACTGAGCTGGATTGTTGAGTCCAATCGCCGAGGCGCGCGGCAAACGGCTTACCGGATTCGCGTCGCCAGCACGCCGGAAAAAATAACCGGCGAGGAAGGGGATCTCTGGGATAGCGGGCGTATCGAAAGCAATTTGACCACGCATGTCGCCTACGCCGGCAAACCGCTGAAACCTCGCGATGTCTGTCACTGGCGCGTGGAAGTCTGGGACGAACTGGGCAATTCCGCGAAGTCCACGCCGTCGCTCTGGACGATGGGTTTGCTGGAAGCATCCGAGTGGTCGGCCAGGTGGATTGCCGCCGATCCCGAGATCATCAAGCGCGACAAGGAGGCCATCGCACCGACGCTTCTTGATTGTGGCACGCCGGCTTTGTTCCGCAAAGAATTTGATCTTACCGGTCCAATCAAGCGCGCCACAATCTACGCCAGTGCTCGAGGTGTGTTTGAACTGCGCGCCAATGGCCGACGCATCGGCGATGATATTTTCGCGCCAGAATGGACGGATTACGACAAACGGATTCATTATCGCGCTTACGATGTGACTGGGTTGCTGAAGACCGGTTGCAACGCGCTCGGTGCGACGCTCGGTGATGGTTGGTGGAGTGGTTATGTTGGCTGGCAGGAAACCCGCGCCCGCTACGGCTCGCTGGAAAACAGTTTGCTGGTGCAACTCGAAGTCGAGCTGACGAACGGCCAGAGCTTCACAATCGGCACGGACAGTTCATGGACGTGCAACACGGGCCCGATTCTGTTCTCCGACTTCATGATGGGTGAAACCTATGACGCCCGTCGCGAGCGCACGGGCTGGGATGCCCCCGGTTTTGTCAACAAGGACTGGCTGACTGCCCGCGAAGTCGCGGCACCAACCGTTCCGTTGGTCGCACAACGCTCCGAACCGGTGCAGGTCGTGGAAATGTTTGTGCCGCTGTCCGTAAACGAAATCAAACCCGGCGTTTTCATCTTTGATCTCGGCCAGAACATCGCCGGCTGGGTGCGCCTGAAAGTGAACGCTCCGGCGGGCACGAGCCTCACCATCCGACACGGCGAACGCCTCAGCTCCGATGGCATGCTTTACACCGAAAATCTTCGTCGCGCCAGGGCCACGGATGTTTACGTTTGCAGGGGCGGCGGCGAAGAAGATTACGAGCCGCATTTCACGGTTCACGGTTTTCAATACGTTGAACTCACCGGCCTGCCTTACGCACCGGGCAAAGATGCCGTCATGGGCTGCGTTGTTCGTTCCGCCACTGCGGACGCGGGAGAGTTTGAATGTTCGCATCCCGGTGTGAACCGGCTTTGGTTGAACGGCCTCTGGTCGCAGAAAGACAATTTTCTCTCCGTGCCCACGGATTGTCCGCAACGCGACGAACGTCTCGGCTGGATGGGCGACGCGCAGGTATTCCTGCGCACGGCGAGTTACAACATGGATGTGGCCGCGTTTTTCACCAAGTGGATGATTGACGTGGAGGACGCACAGACGCCCGAAGGCATTTTCCCCGACATCGCGCCGCGCTTGCGCGAAGGTGAAAACTTTATCGGCCTCGGCAACCTGGGCGGTTCGGCGGGCTGGGCTGATGCGGGCGTCATCATTCCCTACACGATCTGGCGCGTCTATGGCGACCGCCGCATCTTGGAGCGTCATTACAACGCAATGGCCAAATGGGTGGATTGGATCGCCAGTCACAATCCAAACGGCCTTCGCGTCAACCAGCTTGCCAACAACTACGGCGACTGGCTCTGCATCCCGAGCGACACCTCCTTCGGCACGCATTCGCCGATGAAGAATCTGCTCGCCACGGCTTACTGGGCGGACGATTGCACGAAGCTCGTCCATATCGCCCGCGAACTCAGGCATGAAGAGGACGCCAAGCGTTTTCAGAAAATGTTCGAGCACATCCGCGCCGCCTTCCAAAAGGAATGGCTTGAACCCAATGGCCACATCACAACCGACACGCAGACGGCGTATTTACTCGCGCTCGCCTTTGATTTGTTGCCTGTAAATCTCCGCGCTGCCGCCGCTGAACATTTGGTAGAAAACATCAAAGCGCTCGGCTGGCATTTGAGCACGGGTTTTGTCGGCATCAGTCATCTGAACCCGCAACTCACGCTCGCGGGTCGCTCGGATGTCGCCTACCGGCTGCTGCTGCGTGAGGATTATCCGTCGTGGCTGTATCCGGTAAAGCACGGTGCGACGACGATTTGGGAGCGCTGGAACGGCTGGACGGAGCAGGAAGGTTTCTTCGTGCCGCACATGAATTCGTTCAACCATTACTCGCTCGGCTCGGTCGGTGAATGGTTATTCCGGCACGTCGCGGGCATCGAACTGGACACTGAAGTGCCCGGCTTTAAAAAATTTGTGCTGCGCCCGTTCATCGGTGATGGCTTTGATTTTGCCCGCGCCAGCTACCGCACAATGCACGGCGAGATTGCAAGCGAATGGAAACGCGACGGCAAAAATTTGACTTGGTCCGTTCGCATCCCGGCCAACACAACGGCGACCGTGTTTGTTCCGAGCCGTCCTGATTCGACGGTAACCGAAGGCGGTGAATCGGCAGAAAAAGCCGCCGCTCCGCGCGTGATCGGACGTGAAGGAGATTTTTTGATTTGTGAAGCGGCGTCCGGCCTTTACATCTTTACCTCAACCATTTGAAATAACCTTATGCGCATCCTACATTTGACCGCATGGCTTGTTGTCTTCGTTTTAATTTCGTCGCACCTCGCCGCCGCACCGCTGGCACGCACCAACACCGTCGAGCAATGGGGCATTTATGAAATCCCATTGAAAGGACCGACGAACGGAAATCCGTTTGTGGACGTGCAGCTATCCGCCAAATTCGACAATGGCAACCAGCAGGTCAATGTGCCGGGCTTTTATGATGGCGATGGCGTGTATCGCATCCGGTTCATGCCGGACACGCAGGGCGAATGGCATTACGAAACCCACGCAAATGTTTGGAGGCTGACCGGCCAGACCGGCGAGTTCACGGTCACGCCGCCCGGCAAGGGTGACCACGGGCCGGTGCGCGTGCATGACACCTACCATTTCGCCTATGCTGACGGCACGCCCTTCTTCCCGATTGGCACGACGATTTACAACTGGCTAGATGCGCCGGAGGCGGTGCAGGAGGAAACGCTGAAGACGCTCGCGGCGTCGCCGTTCAACAAGGCGCGGATGCTCGTCACGCAGCAGCCCGCGTCTTATATGAATAAATATCCGCCCGCGCTCTGGCCGTATGAAGGCAAACCGCCGCATGACTGGAATTTGACGCGGTTCAATCCGGCGTTTTTCCGCCATTACGAAAAGCGCATCGGCCAGCTTCGCGACTTGGGAATTCAGGCTGATCTGATTTTGTTTAATCCGTATGGGAAATGGGGCTTCAACTCAATGACGCCGGCCGAGGATGATCTTTATGTGCGCTATGTGGTCGCGCGCTTCAGCGCCTACCGGAATGTCTGGTGGTCGCTCGCCAACGAATGGGATTTTGTTCGCACCAAGACCGAGACGGACTGGGACCGCCTCGGTGCGCTCGTGCAACAGTCCGATCCCTACAACCACCTTCGCTCGATTCATAACGGTAATCTGCTATACGACTACGGCAAATCCTGGGTGACTCACGCCAGCATTCAGAACGGCGTGGCGGTTCAAAGTCCCGCCAGTGCGGAATTGTATCGTGACGCCTGGCGCAAACCGGTCATTTACGACGAGGTGAAATACGAGGGCGACGGCAAATATCGCTGGGCTGACCTGACTGCCCAACAAATGGTGCATCGTTTCTGGTGCGGCATCATCGGCGGCACCTATGTCACCCATGGTGATTATTTTACCACGGTTGATCAAGATACCTGGACCTCTTTTGGCGGCAAAATCAGCGGACACAGCGTGCCTCGGATCGCGTTCCTCCGTAAAATTCTGGAAGACGGACCGCCGAACGGTCTTGATCCAATTGACAAATGGAACGATCCCAACACCGCCGGCCAGGCGGGTGAATACTACCTGACCTACTTTGGCCATGAGGCACCGACAAACTGGGTGTTCCAGCTTTACAAGCGCGGCGTGACCGACGGAATGCGTTTCAAGGTGGATGTCATTGATACATGGAACATGACCATCACGCCCGTCCCCGGCGAATTCGTCACGAAGAAAAAGGACAATTATTATTTTTCAGACGCCCACAACCGATCCGTGACACTGCCCGGCAAGCCCGGCATCGCCGTGCGCATAATGAATGTCGGCGGCAATGTCGCCCGCCCGGATGCCAATGCATTCATTGATCCGAATATGCCGGTGAAGAAAAAAACAACGCCGCGTTGAAATGATCGCCGAAACATTTACCGGTTTTGCTGCGATTGACGGGCAGCTAAAGGCAACCTGACTGTGGTCATAAACAGTCTCCTCCTGGCCGCACGCATTTTAAGCAAAACATACAGCAGTTATTAAGTAACGCGTGCTCGTGCCGCAGCCACTTTTCCGGCAGTGTTGCTTTAAAACATCACCCCAATTTCGCCATGGCTAGATTCAATTTGCTGCTCCTGATATTATTCGCAGCCATCCGTTCCCCGGCCGTCACCGTGACCGTTGGCGACCTGCGCTGCGAACAATTGAAAAACCCGCAAGGCATTGACACCACGATGCCGCGCTTGAGCTGGATTTTAAAATCCAGCCAATCCGATGTGAAGCAAACGGCATATCAGATTCTGGTCGCATCAAGCAAAGCCGGCCTGAAATCCGGCCAGGCCGACTGCTGGGACAGTGGTAAAGTTGCTTCCGATGCATCCGTGCTCATTCCTTATGCGGGCAAGGCGCTGGCCTCGCGTGGAGCATATTTTTGGAAAGTCCGCAGTTGGGATAATCACGACCAGGCTTCCGCCTGGAGCCAGCCCGCACAATGGACGATGGGGTTGCTCGCCCCCGGGGACTGGGGCACGGCAAAATGGATCGGGCTCGACGGCGTGGAGGTCACCAAACACCTCACCAATACAAGCTGGATTTGGTTCCCATCCGGCGAGCCGGAAAAATCCGCCCCGGCGGGCACCAACTATTTTCGGCGCGTGGTCGCAATTCCCGCCGGCCGCACCATAAGGAGCGCGGTTTTCCAATACACCGGCGACAACATGGGCCGCGGCTGGATTGACCAGTTTGATCTCGGGGCGCGGAACAATTATCGCGTGGTGAGATTCAACGACATCACCACACGGCTGAATCCCGGCCAGACCTATGTCTTCGGTCTGACTGGCTATCACAAAAAGGACGGCACTCCGGCGGGCGTCGTCGGCCTGCTGGAGATTGAATTCACCGAGGGCCCGCCGTTGATCATTCCGACGGATGAAAACTGGAAAGTTTCGGATCGCAAGGCGACCGGTTGGCTTGAAACCAATTTTGACGATTCCGGCTGGGTGGCCGCGAAAAAATTAGGACCGGTCGGAATGAAGCCGTGGGGCGATGTCCGCTCCGCTGAATCGCGCGTGCTGCCGGCGCGATATTTGCGCAAGGAATTTTCCGCGCCGAAGAAAATTGCGCATGCCACGGTTTCCTTCTCCGGTCTCGGCTTGTCCGAGCTCTATCTGAACGGCAAAAAGGTCGGCGACCACGTGTTGTCGCCCGCGTTCGCGCAATACAACAAGCGCGACTTTTACGTCACCTACGATGTGACGCGCCAGTTACGGCGCGGGCCAAATGCCTTGGGCGTGATTCTCGGCAACGGCCGCTTTTATGCCGACCGGAGCAGGATTTATACGGGCACCGTCAATTTTGGCTTCCCGAAATTGCTGTTGAATCTGGACATTCAATACACGGACGGCTCCGCGACGCAAATCGTCAGCGACGACTCTTGGATGCTGACGACCAATGGACCCATTCTTGCGAACAATGATTAC
>JAJXXI010000715.1 GCA_021781185.1 bacterium | reverse complement strand
GTTCCCGCTGGCGGGAAAATCTCGATTCAAAACGGCAAGCTCACCGTGCCGGAAAATCCCATCGTTCCCTTCATTCGCGGCGACGGCACCGGGCCGGACATCTGGGCTTCCAGCGTCCGCGTCATGAATGCGGCGGTGGAAAAAGCCTACGGCGGCAAACGCAAAATTGCCTGGATGGAGGTCTTCGCCGGCGAAGCAGCCAAGAACAAGTTCGACAACTGGCTGCCGGACGACACCGTGGAGGCGTTCAAGGAATTCCTGGTTGGCATCAAAGGCCCGCTCACCACGCCTGTCGGCGGCGGCATCCGCTCGCTCAACGTCGCGCTGCGCCAGATGCTGGATCTCTACGTCTGCCTGCGTCCCGTGCAGTATTTCACCGGCGTCCCCTCGCCCGTGAAGCACCCGGAAAAGGTGAACATGACCATTTTCCGCGAGAACACCGAGGACATTTACGCGGGCATTGATTTCGAGGCCGGCAAGGAAGCGGCCATGAAGACGATTGAATTTCTCAAGGCGAACTTCCCGAAGGATTTCAAAAAAATCCGTTTCGGCGAAACACCGGAGGTGGTCGGCATCGGCATCAAGCCCGTTTCCAAAACCGGCACGCAGCGGTTGTTCCGGTCGGCGGTGCAATACGCCATCACCAACAAGAGCAAGTCGGTGACGATTGTCCACAAGGGCAACATCATGAAATACACCGAGGGCGGCTTCCGCGACTGGGCCTACGAACTCGCCAAGAGCGAATTTGGCGCGGTCGAAATTGACGGCGGTCCGTGGTGCAAGATTCCCGAAGGCAAGCCCGGTGCCGGCATTATCATCAAGGACGCCATCGCGGACATCACGCTTCAGCAGGTGCTCACGCGCCCGACGGATTTCGACGTCATCGCCACGCTGAACCTGAACGGCGATTATTTGAGCGACGCGCTCGCGGCGCAGGTTGGCGGCATCGGCATCGCGCCCGGCGGCAACATCAATTACGTCACCGGCCACGCCATCTTCGAGGCCACGCATGGCACCGCGCCGAAATATGCCAACAAGGATCAGGTCAATCCCGGCTCCGTCGTCTTGAGCGGCGAAATGATGTTCCGTTACCTCGGCTGGACGGAAGCGGCTGATTTGATACTCAAAGGTCTGAACGGCGCCATCGGCTCCAAAAAGGTCACTTATGACTTTGCCCGTTTGATGGAAGGCGCGACGGAAATCAAGTGTTCCGCCTTCGGCGATAACATCATCGCTCACATGTGATTTCTTCCGAACACAAAGTCCGGACTTCACAGTCCGGCTTTTTTCGTTTTTACGGCACGGTGGAGTTATCGAAACATCGCCCGGTAATAGCGCCCTGGATAATTCGTCCATTGAGGATCGCTAAAATAGGCGGAACCATTTGTAATCGTGTTGGTCCAGATGGGAAGCCACACGGGCTGGAACAAGTTGGTGGCGGCTTCGACCACGATGACCTGACCGATATGTCCGCTAACATCAAAACCAAATTGATTGTTTTGCACGCCAAAATTGGGACCACCCGTGGGCACCGGCGGATTCAACAAAACAGCCGGAATGCCAGCATACGTGGAACTCCAGCCCGTGGTCCCATACAAGTAATAGGCTACCGCGTTGGTGGCGCCAACAAAACCCGGAGTGTAGGCGAAAGGCGCATTTCCCTGAAAATAAAGACCGGTGAGGTTTGTGCATCCATTGAAGGCAGCGGCGTCAATCGTGGTGACGGCGGCCGGCAGCGTGAGGCTGGTCAACTGGCCGCAATTTTCAAAAGTGAACGATTGGATGAACGAAATGCCAGTCGGAATCGTGACGCCCCCCAGACTGGAGCATTCACGAAACGCCCCGCTACCCAGCGTGGTGACGCTGTCTGGAACCATGATGCTTGTCAGGCCGGAGCAAAGCTCGAAAGCGCCGGCACCGATGTTGGTCACGCTGCCGGGAATGGACACGCTGGTCAGGTGCCTGCACTGATCGAAGGCAATGTCGCCAATGGAGGTCACGCTGCCGGGCACGCTGTAACTTCCGCCCTTCCCTGCGGGAAATTGAATCAGCGTGGTTTGCGATTTGTCGAACAAGACACCATTCAGACTGCTGTAATTCGGGTTGGCCGCATCCACCGAAATCGCCGGCAGGTTGAGGCAGGAACCGAATGCCCGGTAGCCAATGCTCATGACACTGCCGGGAATGGTGACACTGGTCAACCCAAAGCAGAAGGTGAAGGCATCCACTCCGATGTTGGTGACGCCGTCGGGAATGGTGACGCTGGACAAATTGTAACATTCGTCGAAAGCAAAGTCTCCAACGCTGGTTACATTAGTGCCAATCGTGACACTGGTCAGGCTGGCGAGATTATAAAAGGCGCTGTTGGCGATGGCCGTAACGGGATAGCTGTTGATCGAGTCCGGTATGGTCACCGCGCCGCCGGACCCGGTGTAGCCGGTGATGGTGATCGCCGCACCATTGGTGATGAAAGTAAAGGGCGAAGTGGTTGTGCTGCCACCGGCCGTATCGGCAATGGTTGTTCCAGGATTATTATACAGTTCTGAAACTTCAGCGGCGGAAAGAACGCCTGAATAGATCTGCACTTCGTCCAGATCGCCGGCCAAGCCGGCGGCGTAGGTCGAGTTCATGCCGAGATACAGGCTCGGTTCCGATCCGGTGGCCAGCACACCGGTGGCACCGACATCGGAAGCATCCAGCACACCGTTGATGTATATTTTTTTCTCGCCCGAGGTCTGGTCACGGGTGACCACCAGATGAACGTAATTTCCTGAATTGATGGAGGTGACCGAATGCAACGTATCCGGAAAGCCACCGCCGGTCAGAAACGCAAGCTTGCTGCCCGTCAACGCCATGGGAATCACCTGATCGGAATTCGCGGCCAA
Source organism: bacterium (assembly GCA_021781185.1). Taxonomy (GTDB): domain Bacteria; phylum Verrucomicrobiota; class Verrucomicrobiia; order Limisphaerales; family UBA11358; genus UBA11358. Next base: position 5,086 of record JAJXXI010000715.1, on the reverse strand, counting down.
GAGGCCGGCACCGGAACCGGCGTCATCGGAATCACTGCCTTGGGTTAGCGAGGTTCGGACCCACATTGAAACCGAGAAGCTTCCGGCCAGCGTGGCAACGAGATTTGTATTTGGCGAGAGATAGCCCATGCCGTTGAAGCCCACGGCATAAGATCCGGAAACTGCGTCATTGGCCAGGTAGGGAGCGTTGGTTTCACTACCGAAGGTGCCATAAGTGACGACATCGTTGCCATGCTCGGAGTAATCGTGAGCAAAAAGGCTGCCGTCTTCGAAAGAGTAGTAGGCGACGTCAGTGTGCCCGCCAGAACCGCCGCCACCTCCGGACGAGCTGGTGACCGAAAAGCTGGAATAGGCGTAGAGGTTCAGGGAAGCACCGGAAACCCAGCCGGCAATTGGCTGGGATGAGCCGTCCAGCGGTTGAGAGGCGACAATCACCGAAGACGCATCCTTGCTGTAATCGATATAAAATTCGTTGTCGCCGTTGGTCAATGCGGTTGAGAAAGTCCAGTTGGTCTGGGTGGACAAGGGAGACCCGTAGACCGAGAAGGTAAAACTCGGGTCATAGTCCTCCACAAATATGCTGCCACCCCACGCGGTTGGGCCGTCCCAGGTAAAGGTTGGATTATCGGGCACATTGACCGCTCCGTTAATGGGGTAGGTAACGACTAAATCTGGCAGCGAATTGCTGTTAAAACCGGCCGCACTGACGGTGAACGTGAAAAGATTGGTGGTGACTGCGTTGGTAAACAAAATGGTCCAGTTACCGTTGGTCAATTGGTTCAAGAAGGCGTCAAAGTTTGCATACGAGGCGCTGCTGATATATAAGGCATGGGACATCCCGGCGCTTGTCAATTGATACCCCCAAGTCCAAGCATTGGCAGGCGACGAAATGACATAACCGCCCTGGCTAGCATCCGGCGAAGTCGTGTTGGTGTCGAAACTTGGATAGCAATAATAATCACCATAGCCGTGACTGATCTGCACGCTGAATGTCAAGCCAGCCCGGGCGTGCTGGGACGACAGGATGGTGCAGATAAGAATCAGTAACCCAAGTTGCAAGGACTGACAATAGCGAAGAAATGAGTGGGTTTTCATGGTGTTTTCCGATTAATGGTTCATTCATTGCCAAATTCAAGTGATGGGCAGGCCAAATATTAAATGCAAAACACCATTTAATACCTTTCATTAGATTCAATGCAAATCTCACCAAATGTTTGGCCGACGGAACGATTTGTCGAGTTGTCTGCCTCCGGATCATACTTGAAGCCCTCTGCTGACGCCCGGAAGTTCACGAAGAATCCCCCCATCAGCTCCGCGCCCAGCACCGCCTCGGTTATGACAAAACAATTTGCGTCGTTCTGGATTTCGACGTGATCGCCACACTGAATCTTAACGGCGATTATTTGAGCGACGCGCTGGCCGCGCAGGTCGGCGGCATCGGCATCGCGCCCGGCGGCAACATCAACTACGTCACCGGCCACGCAATCTTCGAAGCCACGCATGGCACCGCGCCGAAATATGCCAACAAAGACCAGGTGAATACCGGCTTCGTCGTCCTCTCTGGCGAAATGATGCCGCGTTACCTTGGTTGGACTGAAGCGGCCGATCTCATCTTGAAAGGCTTGAACGGCGCCATCGGTTTCAAGAAAGTCACCTATGATTTCGCGCGCCAGATGGAAGGCGCCACCGAAATCAAGTGCTCCGCGTTCGGCGACAACATCATCGCCCACATGTAAAATCGAGGGGCGAGTCCCGAATAATTCAAAACGGCGGCCGTCACGTGACGGCCGCCGTTTTCTTTCCCAAGATTTCAGCAAAAATTACCGCGCCCGCTGCGTCAGCGCCATTTTGCCAATGCCGGTCAGCACGTCCCAGGCGGGACCGGGGAACTTGTGCATCTGCACCATCACGTCCTCGAACGCGGTCAGGAACCATTTGGCGTCCGCTTCATTGATGACGAGCGGCGGCAGCAGTTTCACCACGTCAACCGCATGACCGGCGACCTGCGTGATGATATGGTGCTTGTCCATCAGTGGAATCACCGCCGCCTGCGGGAACAGGCTCTTGTCCAGCGCATGACACGTCGTCCAGGCAATTTTCAGGCTGATGGATTTAGGCGATCCGAATTCAATGCCCACCATCAGGCCGCGCCAGCGCACTTCCTTCATGAACTCAAAACGCGGCACCATCGCCTGCAGGCCCTGCCCGATGAAATCCCCCATCTTTGCGGCATTGGCGATGAGGTTTTCCCGGTCCAGCACATCCAGCGCGGCGAGGCCGGCGGCCATCGCAAAGCCACCCTGGCTGAACGTCGAACTGTGAACCACCGAACGCTGCATCGAGGAAAACACTTTTTCGTGAATCCATTTCTTGCACAGCACCGCACCGACCGGCACGAAGCCGCCCGAAAGCGTCTTGGCCAGCACCACGATGTCCGGGTCCACCGGCCCGTCGTGTTCGATCGCGAGAAATTTTCCGGTGCGCCCCATGCCGGACTGCACCTCGTCATCAATAAACAGCGCGCCGTGCTTGCGGCAAAGTTTCTGGGCTTCCAGTAAATAGCCGGGAGCCGGAATATTCACGCCCTTGCCTTGAACCGGTTCAACAATGAAAGCCGCCACATCGCCCTTTTTTAATTCGGCTTCCAGCGCGCCCAGATCGTTGAAGGGGATCGCCCGGCAATCCGGCAGGAACGGCCCAAAACCTTCGCGAAAACTTTCGTCGCCATTGATGGACAGCGCGCCAGTGCTCAAGCCGTGAAAGGATTTTTTGCAGTGGATCAGCGCCGGCTTACCGGTGGCGCACTTGGCGTATTTGATGGCCGTTTCCACACCTTCCGCGCCGGAGTTCGTGAAAAACACCATGTCCAGTTCGTTGGGCATCCGCCGTTTTAATTCGGCGGCCAGCAGGCCGGAAAGCAGCGGTGCTTCCATTTTCACGAGACTGGGATAGTCGGCGTCGAGAAATTCCTTGAGAATGCGGCGCACTTCCGGGTGGTTGCGGCCAAGGCCAAACACGCCGTAGCCCGAGAGCAGATCGAGATACTTTTCGCCCTTCACGTCCCATAGATACGGCCCCTCGGCCCGAGTGTAACACCGGTCGAAGCCGATGGTTTTGAGCGTGCGGACATTGGAAGGATTGATGTGCGCGGCGTGCAGCTCGTAATTTTCCCCCGCGTGCTGTTTGACCAGCGAGGCGATGTCCAGCGGCGGACGTGATGAACCGTTCAGTTTCGACTCGGACTCAGGCAACATAATTAAGCTATTTTACCACATCCAACCGGGAAGCAAGAAAATTGCACCGTGTGCCCCCGCCTGGAAGTTCATTGCGGCGCGCCGGAGTTTTCCTGCTTCTGGATGCGTTCAACCAAGGCGTTATATTTGATCACCACCTCGTTCCGGTCCTTCACGCTGTCGTTGCATTTCTTCACCCAATCATCGCGCTGGGCGACGAGATTGGTGATAGCCTCGTTCTGTTTGGCGATGCCGGCGTAGGCTTCCTTGAGCCTGGCCGTCATGGTGGTCACAGCCGATTTGTATTGGGCAATTTCATCGGTAAGGCCCGCGTTGGCGAATTGCAGCCGCTCCAGCTCAAGTTTTTGGGTCACGATCAACTGTGCATTGGGGGCGGCGACGGCCTTGAGTTCGATGAGGCGCGCGTCCATTTGATTCACTTGATGATTCAGCGTGGCGATGGAATTGGTGGCGGACTGGATGGCGATGTTTTTGTCCGAAACCATGCCGTTCAAGGTGGTAATTTCCTGGCGTTGGACAGTTTGCTCATGCCATTGAAAGGCGCAGAGGCTGCACAGGGCGAGAGCAAGGACGATGTGCAGGTTTTGTTGGAAATGTTTCATGTCAGGGTTGATCGGGGGCGGCTTTGACGGCAATGGCCACGCGCCGGATGCCGGCACGTTTCACGAGATCCAGCACGTAAATCATCGAGCCGTGCGTGGCGTCCTGCGCGCCGGTGAGGAAAACCGGCAGGTTGGTGTTCAGGCTGTAACGGCTGGTCAGGAGCGTGTTGAAATCGGCGAAGGAAAGCGGCTTTTTGTCCACGGAAACCTGGCCGTCGCGATTGACAAGCACATTGACGATGCCCGACTTGGTGCTGGCAGTGGCCTGCGTGGCGGTCGGCAGGCCGGCCTTGAGCGTGCGGACAGTCTGCATCTGCAAGCTCACCATCATGAACGACGCGAGCAGAAAAAACATGATGTCAATCAGCGGGATGATCTCCAGCCGCGAACTCTTCTGCGAAATGGGCGTGCGAATTTTCATTGTGCCGGCACCGAGGGATTGGCGGATTGATGGATGAATGGACGGTTGGTTTTCCACCAATCCAGCCAGCCATTCATCCCATGATCCTGTCGTTTTTTGCGTTCATTTTTGGTTCAATTATTCCGTTTGCAGTCCGTCATAAACTCAACCTTCTGCACGCCGGCACTGCGGACGACCTGATACACCTTCACCATGTCGCCATGCAATGTGTCGCGGTCGCCGCTGATGAACACCGGCAGGTTGGTGTTGACGCGAAAACGGTTGCTCAGAACGAGGCTCAAGTCCGGCAGCGAAATTTTCTGTTTCGCCAGCCAGACCGCGCCCGCCTTGTCCACGGCAATATTAATCATGTCCGGCTTGTAATTCCGCCGCGCCGCCAAAGCGCCTGGCAGGTTGACGTGAATGTTCTTCGTCTGGCTCAACTGCAGGCTCACCATCATGAACGACGCCAGCAGAAAAAACATGATGTCAATCAGCGGAATGATGACAATCCGCGAGCGGCGCATCGGAATGGGCGATGATAGCTTCATCGTTGGGTCAATGGCTCGTGGCCTGGCTTGGCCCAGCCGGTTTGTGCAAATGCACGTCGCCCGCCTTGCCGCCGCTGACCATCACCTCGACATTCGTGGCCGCCGTTTCCAGGTCGAACTGCAACTGCGTGACCCTGGCGGAAAAATAGTTGAACGGAATCAACGCAAAGATGGCGATGCCCAGGCCGCACGCCGTCGCGATCAACGCCTCGCCAATGCCGCCGGTGACAGCGGTGACGGCCAGCTCGGCGTTGCCGATGTTGAGAAAGGCGCGCATCA
>JAJXXI010000675.1 GCA_021781185.1 bacterium | reverse complement strand
TGGAAAAACAGTTTGCTCCAGATCATCCCGGCGAACGCCTGTCGCTGCACCAGTCTGGCGTCGGCATCGCTCATCGTCTGTTGCAGCCCGGCGTAAAACTCATCCGCCTCGCTGCCTCGCTGGCTGAAGATGGCATCGAAGTCCTCCCACGGCCTGATGACCGACGGCGCATCCGATTTCGCAAGCCGCAATCGCACGGTCACCGATTGGCCCGCCGGCACGGTCAGGCCGTAAAGCGCGCCCGCCTTGGTGCCGGTCTGCGCGGGATTCACCGCCGACCGGTTGCCGGCAACCACATAGTCATGGAAGGCATCCTTGAAAAAACCTTTTGCGTCCGCCTGACCGTAGAGCCGGCGCGCGTTGGTTTCATTGTCGCAAAAGAGCAGTGTCGGATTGCCGTCGGCAGCGAGACGGAAATCGCCCAGTTGAACGTGTTCGATTTTAATGCCGCCATGGTCGGCCGAGAGTTTGTGAATGTTCCCGTTTGGACTCCAAGACCAGGTGTTGCGAAAGCACAATTGCGGCAGCAAGGTCAGCTTTGCGGCCGCCGGCCCGCGATTATGAGCCGTGACCCGCATCAGGATGTCGTCCGGCGCGGCCTTGGCGTATTCCACAAAGACGTCGAAATAGCGGTCTGCATCAAACAGGCCGGTGTCGAGCAGCTCAAATTCCGGCTGGCCCTCGCCGCGCCGGCGGTTTTCCTCCACCAGCCGCGCGTAGGGAAATTCCGCCTGCGGATACTTGTAGAGAAATTTCAGATACGAGTGCGTCGGCGTGGCGTCGAGGTAGTAATAGAGTTCTTTTACGTCCTCACCATGATTGCCTTCGGCGTTGGTGAGACCGAAAAGGCGCTCTTTCAAAATCGGGTCCTTGCCGTTCCACAACGCCAGCGAGAGGCAGAGATGCTGCCAGTCGTCGCTGAAGCCGGCGAGGCCGTCCTCACCCCAGCGATAGGCGCGACTGCGCGCGTGGTCATGCGGAAAATATTCCCAAGCGTTGCCGCCGGGCGAATAATCCTCGCGCACGGTGCCCCATTGCCGCTCGGACAGATACGGCCCCCAGCGCCGCCAGTTTTGTTTGCCTGCCCGGTCTTCCAGCAGGCGCTGTTTTTCAGCGCCGGTATTTACGGATGAATTCGGTGGCATGGCCATTAGTCCGGTTTGCGCTCAAGACGTTCAATCATGGATTTGTGCCAGACCTCCTGGTCGCGGGCGAAATCTCCTTTGGGCACTTGTCTGCCTGCATCTGACATTACGGCGGCCGGCGCGGGATACAAGCCTGTTTTTTAAAGCCAGATTAAGAGAATAACACGATCCAATCACCGGTCCGGCCCAAAAACACAAAAGCCCTGAACCACGAGGTGATTCAGGGCAGCCGATTAAAAAAATAAACCCATCAGTTTCTCCAGTCGAACGCCTTTTTCTTTAGAGCGTATAGGTAGCCAGCGAAAAGAATGCCGAGGAACGAAATCATCGAACCGAGGATCAGGTTGCGCGTGGCGTGTTCCACCAGCATGTCGCGATAGACCACCGCCCACGGATACATGAACACCACTTCGATATCGAAGAGGATGAACAGCATTGCAACCAGGTAAAATTTCACCGAAAAACGGGAAGAACCTTCGCCAATCGGATCCTTACCACATTCGTAAGCCACGTTCTTGGCCTTGGAAGCTTTGGCAAATTTTCCGAGTAACACGGAGACGGCCAATGTTCCGCCGGCGAAACCGACGGCGGCGGCCAGCAGGAACAAAACCGGTATGTATTGGGCCAATTGTGATGGTTGCGAACTTTCCATGCGCGAAAGTTTAGAAACCGCGCGGAAAAAATCAATAATGAAATGAAGCTTCCGAAATCCAGGGCGTTATTTTTCAGCATCCCCACCAACTCGATCCCCACCCTGGCGCGTTTCAGCACTCACCGGCGAATCAGCCACATTATCAACGTCAGGATCAGACTGAACAGTAGACAAGTGACAATCGGAAAATGGAAACTAAAATCGCCCTTGGAATAGTGAATGTCGCCCGGCAACCGGCCCAGCCAGCCGCGACCAAAGCCCGACCAAATCAGCGCGCCCATGGCGGCGATAAACAGGCCGACGACTACGAGAAGCTTGCCCAGATCGTTCATCGCACGTTGGCATCGAGGAACCGCACCATCGCATGGCCAAAGGGCGCAAGGTCGCGCGGCGTGCGGCTGGAGATCAGGTTGTCGTCCTCCACGACCGGTTCATTCACCCAGATGCCGCCTGCATTTTCCAGGTCGTCCTTGATGCCGAGCGAACCGGTGACGCGCTTGCCTCTGAGGATTTTGGCGGAAATGGGGATCCATCCACCATGACAAATGAAGGCGACCAGTTTGCCCTCCTCGTAAAAATCGCGGGTCAGCGACAGCACTTTGGGATCGCGCCGCAATTTATCCGGCATAAAACCGCCCGGCACGAGCAGCCCGCAAAAATCATCCACGCTCGCGTCCTTCAGCAACAGATCCGATGCCGCAGGATAGCCGTGCTTGCCGGTGTAGGTCTTGATTTCCGGCGCGGCACATATCAGCGAGTAGCCCGCCTCTTCCAACCGCAGCTTGGGATACCAGAGTTCAAGATCTTCATAAACGTCGTCCAGAAAGGCCAGCAAGGTTTTATGTTTTTGCATGGAGGAATTTATTCTTTAAAAACTGCCGGGAAACAAGTCTGCAAATGGCCGCCAGCCATCGTTCGCGGCGATGCCTGTCATTTATTTTTAAATACACGCCGTCCCGGACGTTCGGTTAGTTTGGGCCAAGAACACTCGACAGCCCGAACAAGAAAGGCAAAATGGCAACCCAAAACAAACCGACAGCGAAATCTTTGAACTGGCAAAAGTCGTCGTTCTGGTCCGTGCTGGCGATCGTTTGCTTTCAGGCTGCCTACACTTCAACCCACTTTCCCGCCGCCGGTCTGCTGATCTTCGGCTACGCCTATGGCCTCGTCCGGCTGACCGACCAACCGAATGTTCGCCGTGCATTTTATTTCGGATTGGGCACCGGCTTTTGCTGCTACGCGGCACAACTTTTCTTTTTCTGGCGCATCTTCAATGCGGCGGCATTTGTGTTATGGCTGGTGCTGGCATTCTGGGTTGGATTGTTTGTGGCCATTGTCTGCGCCAGCTTTCATCGCTGGGGCAAGCTCAAGGTCACGTGGCTGGTTCCGGTCGTCTGGACAGGCATCGAGTATTTCCGCAGCGAACTCTATTACCTGAAATTTTCGTGGCTGAACAATGGGTATGCCTTCTCAAATTTCCACTTCGTTCCGGTTTTCCGTTATGGAATGTATGGCCTTGGATTTCTGATTTTTGCAGCCGCTGCCATTCTTTCGAGCCGATCTCAAATCAAGCGGGTCATGATGGAGTGGATTTCATTGACGTTGCTCCTCGTGGCGGTTGGTGGATTCCTGATCCAGTTGCTTGGTGAGACTCGGCATTACGCCCGGCCCGCCGCAACTCCGCTTTCAATCGTAGGCATCCAGATGGAATTCCCTCCGGAGAACGTCATCCCCAAACTCCTTGATCAGGCCTTCGCAAAAAACACCAGTTCGCCCATTTTCGTCCTGAGCGAATACACGCTCGACGGGCCGGTGCCGGAGGACCTCAAGCACTGGTGCCGGGAACACGCGCGTTACCTGGTCGTCGGCGGCAAAGACCCGGTTGGCGCGGATGATTATTACGACACGGCCTTCGTCGTGGGCACGAATGGCGACATCATTTTCAAACAGGTCAAGAGTGTGCCCATCCAGTTTTTCCGCGACGGCCGGCCGGCACCGGAACAGAAAGTCTGGAATTCGCCGTGGGGCAAAATCGGCTTCTGCGTCTGTTACGATTTGAGTTATACGCGCGTCACCGACGAACTGGTCCGGCAAGGCGCGCAATTGCTCATTGTGCCGACGATGGACGTGGAATACTGGGGCCGGCATCAGCATGAACTCCATGCCCGCGTCGCGCCGGTGCGCGCGGCGGAATACGGCATCCCGATTTTTCGAGTGGCCAGTTCCGGCATTTCGCAAGCCGTGAGCGGTGGCGGAAGCGTGATCGCGCAAACTTCGATTCCGGGGAATGGTGAAATTTTTTCCGCGCAGCTTCGTCTGCCATCGCGTGGCTCCATTCCGCCGGATCGTTACCTGGCACCAGCCTGCACAGGAGTGACCGGCGTGGTGACGGCTGTTTTATTGTTTCTCGCCTGGAAAGATCGTCGAACCAAAAAAATTGTATCCTCTCAGTGAACTTTGGCCACTTACACGATTGTCTTTATAGCCTCGGCGTGGCCCGGCGGCCGCTTTCGTGAGCTTTTCCCGCAGGGCGTCGCGAATCCAGCGGATGAACCGATCTTTCCCCAGACGCATCGTCAGGGTGATGTCATGCAGTTGGGTTGGACGCACGCCACAGAACTGGAGATCAGCATTACCGGCCACCCGCTGGATCATCTGCTCTGTCAGGCAGTGCTGCCGTATTCGAGCTGGCAATGGGCGACGCGTTGTCAGTCGGAGTCGTTGTTGTCGCTGCGGGCGGGTTTGCAGGCGGCGTTGTTCCGGTTGGGTAAAGTGCCCAAGCATTTGCAGATGGATAACAGCAGCGCGGCCACGCATCAAATCAGCGGTGAAGGCAAACGGGATTTCAATCCGGAGTTCCGGTCGTTGGCAGAATATTACGGGTTGGCCGTGCGGACGATCCATGTGGGATGTCCCAATGAGGACGGTGATGTGGAGGCGCACATGATCTTTGAGATCCTCATATCCCAACGCCAACCCGTAAATCCGCTGCGCCATCAATTGAGGCACCGTATGATCCACATGCCGTTGATCCCGCCCGTCGTTGAAGCAGTGGCCAGGCTGCGCGTTACAGTCTGTCGAAGCATCGGTGCGTGGAGTTTTCATTTGGTTCAATGTTTTCAAGCCTTTTGAACCGTTCGCCGCCTCTTTGTTTAATTTTCCTATGAAATATTCAGGCTGGCTCATCACCATGCCAAACGCACCTGATGTCAGTTCAGCAAATCCTTTTCCCTGTTTTTCGCCATCTTAATCTGTCTGCCCTTGCGTTTGGGCGATTTTACACTGTAATGGAATGCCGTGACATCGCACCGGCGTAAAATCTCTGCCATCGTTAGAAATCTGTTGGAATGGTATCCCAAAAACGCGAGGGAGTTACCGTGGAGACGGACAAATGAACCCTATGGTGTATTTGTATCCGAAATCATGCTCCAGCAAACACAGGTGAAAACGGTGATTCCCTTTTGGGAACGCTGGATGCGCGAACTGCCGACCCTTGAAGCTGCCGCAAATGCAAGTCCGGACAAACTTCACAAACTTTGGGAAGGTCTCGGTTACTATACCCGCGTCCGCAATTTACAGAAGGCGGCGCAGGTCATCACCGGGCGACATGCCGGCAAGTTCCCGGAAAAATTTGACGACGTTCTCGCGCTGCCCGGCATCGGCCGCTACACCGCCGGCGCAATTTGCAGCATTGCTTTCAACCAACCGAGACCGATTCTCGACGGCAATGTCATCCGTGTGCTGACGCGTTTTTTTGGCATCGTGGACAATCCAAAAGAGAAAGGCACGAACGCCCGGTTGTGGCAATTGGCGGAGGAACTGGTCGCTTTCGCCCATGAACGGCCGGGCGAGACTCCCGGCGGACCGGTTTCAACACGGCTGGGCAAAGCGACGACGGCTCGCGGGGACGCTCGCCCCACCCAACGCACGCAAGCCAACAATTCCTGTTCGCACTTGAACCAGTCGCTGATGGAACTCGGCGCGCTCATCTGCACACCGCGCAATGCGCAGTGTCTGATCTGTCCGGTCAAAGAACTCTGCTTTGCCTTCAAGGAAAACCGGGTGGAAGCACTGCCCAATCTCAACAAACGCGAAACCGCCACGACGCGACATTTCATCGCCTTCGCGATTGAGCACCGGGGCAAGTTCCTCGTCCGCCAGCGACCCGCCGATGGCGTGAACGCGCATCTGTGGGAATTTCCCAACGTCGAAGTTGGAGCGCGACACTGTGAGCCGGAGCAGCTTCTGGCTGAATTCGATGGATTGTGGGAAACTGATCCGCGTGGCGAAAAACTAACGCCGCTTTGCACGGTGAAGCATTCCATCACGCGCTACCGCATCACGCTGGAGGCATTCAGGGTTTCGGCAACAAAACGGACCACTCCCATCACCGGAAGCTGGAAAACGCCGGCGCAGATGGAAGCGCTGGCGTTCACGTCCGCACACAAGAAAATCCTGGCCCAATTGTCCACCACGGGAAAGTGAGGCTGTAGCCCCCCGCCTCCGGAAAGTGGTTTCGGGCGTCGCGCCTGAAACGCTTCCGCGAGCGAACGGGTTCTGCTTGATTATATCACCTGTCCCCACACGTCTCGCCGCGCCCGGGCGGGGGCAGAGGCCCAGATTGACACTGGTCTTGGCCCGTCCGGCGGAAACGTGGCGCGGGCGTCCTCGCCTGCGGGTTCGGGCGGCGTCCCGCCGCGAGACGTGGCTGCGCTATACCCGAACAGTTTTCACATGCATCCATGCTCGAACGTATTTTTTTGGAATATTTTCCAATCAGCGTCACTCCGGCACTTGGTTCACCCCATCGCCAGAAATGTGGGTTGACTCCGGGGCGCAAACATGGAGGAATTCGGGCGTGAACCAGAATTTCATCCGCGCATTCGGAACGGCTGTCGTGGCCGGTTGCGTTTGCTTGCTCGGGGCGAACGCCCGCGCGCTTGACCGCACGAATGAGGTCTTCAAAATCTTCCAGTTTCCCGCCGATAAAATTCCGCGCATTGACGGCGACACGAATGACTGGAACATCGTTCCTGAAAGCTACGTCATCGGCAGCGACCGGTTGGTGGATGACAATGGCAAGCATAAGCCAACCGATCCCTCGACGCCGAAGATTCGTGTGCGCGTCGGCTGGGTGAAAGGCTTGAACCGGCTTTATTTTCTCTACGAGGCGGATGACGATTACTGGGATTTTTCCCTGCCGGGTTTGCACAACGACACGTTTGAACTGGTCGTGGACGGCGATCTCTCCGGCGGGCCGCTCATTGAACGTTTCATGCCCGCCCGCAATATCCTTGGTCAATGGGAAGCTTACCTCACGCTTCAGGGCGCGCAGGCGCAGAATTATCACATCTTCACGCCCGCCGCCGGCAAGGACTGGTGCATGGTCTGGGGGCCGGAGCGGTGGGTCAAGGAACTGCCCTATGCGAATGCCGCCTATAATTACCATTTCAAACCCGGCCAGCCCGGCCACCTCGTGCTGGAATTCTGGATCACGCCGTTTGATTACGCCGGCGCGGAAGGCCCGCAGCGCGCAGTCGAATCGGTGCTGAAAGAAAACAAGCTCATCGGGATGTCGTTCGCGGTGATTGATTACGATGACGTGAATTCCGGCGGCACGAACAACGGCTTCTGGAACCTCTCGCGCCATCACACGATGTATGGCCAGGCCGATGAGCTTTGCGAATTCAAGCTGATGCCGCTGGAGCCGCAGTTCGTCAAGCCGATCGAAGCCCAATGGTCGTTTCAAGTCGTGGACATGTCGCGGCGGCTGGTCGCGTTCAAGGACCTTTCGGTTGGCGTCATCAAGTCCTGGCATTGGGACTTCGGCGATGACAAAACTTCCACGGAGCAAAATCCCATTCACGCCTACAAAAATCCGGGGCACTACGTTGTGGTGCTGGATGTGGAAGGCCCGGCGGGCAAATCGCGCCGCGCCAAAGTCTGGGATGTGGTCGTGAAATGATTTCCATGAAAAACAAACTTCTACTGCTGGCCGCCCTGCTGGCCGCACCGTTTTTCTCCAAAGCGGCAACTTTCAATGTCCTCGATTTTGGCGCAAAGGGCGACGGTGCCACGCTCGACACCTCAGCCATCCAGCAGGCGATTGACGCGGCGTCGGCCGATGCCGGAACCGTTTTGATTCCCCGCAAACACACGTTCCTCGTCTCCAGCCTGGCGCTGAAGGGCGGCATTGATTTTCA
>JAJXXI010000451.1 GCA_021781185.1 bacterium | reverse complement strand
TAAAGGGCTGCTACGAAAGGCTGCGGACGTGGTTGGCGGCAACTGCGCCGCAGTTGGAAACCCAAGGCAACCTTCTGCGCCTGCTCGCCCGCCAGACCACCGATGATCCCCTCGCATGGCTCGCTCAACCCACGCCCACCTCGACCGGTTGAAGCTTAACTGCGGGTTTTAGGATGAACCGGCCGGGGCGTTTGACTTGCCACAGAACCCGGTGTCGGGGAGTTTGAAAAATCGTCAGGGATTACCATTGATTGACCCGGTAAAACCGTTGGGAGTCAATGGCCGGATCATTCAGTTGGAGGTCACCGCCGTTGCCGGCCCTTAATGGAAGGGCTTGCCAGATATTTGTGGCCAGCGAACTTTTGTATTCCAATTGATACACCCGACCATTCCGGGTAGGCAGCCAGAAATGAAACCCATTGGTTGCCAAGCCAGGCCGAATGGACCGGGCCCGCATGACCGGCGGTGCGCTTCCCACCAGCGCCAAACTGTGCAGATCCCCGGCGGCAATCTGGATGACATTCGTCAAATTGGCCGGCACGATGTTTTGGCCATAATCCACGGTGGCATCAGAACCGGTGCCAGCCCCCCAGGCAACCACGGTGCCATTGCTCGTCAGCGCCAGACTATGTGATGCGCCCGCCGCAATGGCCACCACATTGCTGAGTCCGGATGGAACATTTGTTTCACCATCGGTGTTTGCCCCCCAGGCAATCACATTGCCATCTGCCCGTAAAGCGAGGTTGTGGGCTCCGCCCGCCGCAATCGCCACCACGCTGCTGAGTCCGGCCGGAATGTTGGTCTCGCCATAGTCATTTTCCCCCCATGCAAACAGGGTGCCGTCCGCTTTGAGAATCAGATTATGGTAACCGCCTGCTGCGATCGCCACGACGTTGGATATGCCGGCGGGAACATTTCCCTCGCCATAATTGACCGAACCCTGACCACCCCAGGCGGCCAGAGTGCCGTCGGCTTTCAAGGCAAGGGTGTGGTAATAGCCGCAGGAAATGGCCACGATATTCGTCAGGCCGGCGGGAACATTTAATTGCCCGTAATAATCATCTCCGGCCGCCACCACGGTGCCGTCGGATCTGAGTGCCACGCTGTGAAGGTCTCCGCACGCCACCGCCACGTAATTGTTAGTGGCGGGGAAATCCGTCTGCCCCAAAGAGTCGTCACCCCACCCTTGAATGGTTCCATCAGCTTTCACGGCCAAACTGTGCCGCCAGCCGCCCGCCACCATCACCGCATTGGTCAAGCCGGCTGGAATAATGGACTGCCCAAAGTCATTATAGTCCGAGGGGTTGATGGTTTTCCCGGCACCCCAGGCGACCACTTGATTTCCGGCCTGCGTGGCCGGAGCGGCAGCAAATAGTGCCAGCAGCCAAAGCACCAGAAAAGGTGTCAAGACCGGGTGCGTGCCTGGCATGGCGGACGGAAGTCGCATCGTTCTCATTGCAGACATATCCTTAATTGTCGTGTCCTGATTTGCAAACCGCTTCGTGCGATTGGCATGTTACAATCAGGTTACCACAAGGATTTTCACGAATGCCTGGCACGCAAAGCGAATGGAAGCCCCACAAATGCGTTTTTTTCGGTTCATTCTTCCCAGTCATTGATTCAGGCTAATCCAACTCGCGTTTGCGCAGACGTCCTAAAAGTTACGTTCCTGCGACAAAGCCGGTCAAATCGCAATCCGGCCTCTCGCTGAATGTGTAAACCGCTTTCTTCAAGCGTATTGGAATATTTCCGATCACGTCATAATACCGGTGCATCATGTCCTTGGAGATGACGACGGGTCTGACTGCGCCTGATAAATTGATGGCGATTTACTTTGTGGGCGGGTGCATTAAGCGGGCACGGCGGGCGCAAAGTTTTAAACCAAACACACAACCAACTAACAAGCATACTATACATGAAACTATTAGCAAAAGCAGGCGTCCTGGCGGTCGGAGCCGCCTTGGTATCACAGTCAGCTCATGCCGCGTTTACCGTGAATGATCTTTACCTTGGCTTTACCCAATCCAGCGCCAGCAGTGACTATCTCATTGACCTTGGTCAGGCCAGCAATCTCACCGGCTCGTCGTCCGTGGTTGATTTGAGCAGCTATTTGAATCTGGGGCTTTTTAACACCATCTTCACCAGTGGTGCCACAGGCGTAAGCATGGGCGTCATTGGCGGCAACAACTCGTTCAGCACGCCGGATCTTTACACCACTGTTTTTGGTTCCACCAGCGCGAGCTCACTCAGTTACAGTTCTACCGCTTCCCAGCTCAATTTGGATGTCAATAAAATCACCACCATCGGACCGGCGCTGCCTGCGGCGGGCAACGGGGTGTCCGACACCAGCAAATCTTGGACGACAGACATATCCACACTGAAAGCCCAGAGCTATTACGGAACGTCCGGCATCAATCCGAATAACACGATTGACAATACCGGCATCTTGCAGGCAAGCCTCTGGGGGGCCACACCGGGTAATGGCTTTAGCCTTCAGGGTCATTTCACGCTCGATACCACCGGGGCCAGCCCCAGCCTGACTTTTAGTCCGGTGGCCGTTCCCGAGCCTGCTTCCACCGCGCTGATTGCCGGTGGAGCCTTGTTGCTGGGTGCCTTCCGTCGGCGCACTGCCCGCAAAAATGCCTGAACGAACATTTCGTCGAACCAACAAAAACAGCCAAACAAAACAAAATAAAAACTGACAACATAACATGAAAATCACTTCCAAAATCACCCTGGCATTGCTCGCTCTGGGCCTTGTTTCCAGTGCCAGTGCCGACAACGTCGTTTATCTGACCGGCTCCACGGCCTTCCGTGGCGTCGTTTTCAATACGTTGAGCGACAATTCCGGCGGTGCCGGATCCGTATTTGACGCCGGCACGATGACCCGGGCAACCCGTGGCAGCGCGAACCCCGCCTCAGCCAACTATATGCTGTTCCACGGCACCATTGGCGGCACCGCCACCTACATTGATTGTGTTTGGAGCGGTTCCGAAGCCGGTATCGCTTCTGCTTCGGATGTCACCCTTCAAAACACCGATCGCAATGGTAACCCGATTCCCTTGGCCGGTTCTCCCGCCCAATGGTTGGTTCCGAGCAGCACGACGGTTTCGATGACCGACAGCAGCGCCAACCCGACCACGAGTGAATTGGAGCCGACGACCCATGGGGCCGACCTGGCCCAGGCGGATACGTCCCAAGCGGTTTCCCTTACCCCGTATGTGGCCGGCACCAGCACGGCTTTGAAAGATTACGGCCAGGAAGGTGTTGTTACCTTCACTTGGGCGAAGAACTACAACACGGCCCCCAACCCGGCTTGGACCCGCCTGACGAACATCACCATGGCCCAAGCCAACGTCCAGTTGGGTTATCCGCAGTTGGCCGCTTTCTTCACCGGCAATCCGGCTGACACCAACCGCGTTTATACCATTGGTCGCAACAAAGGTTCCGGCACCCGCGCGAACACCCTCTCCTACAGCGGCTACGGCACCACGACCTCGGTGCAGCAGTTCTCGATTGGTTATGGCGTTCAGCCCGGTGAAACCCAGAACACCACGTTGCTCCTCCAGTCGGAAGGCAACAACGGTTATGAAAGCGGCGGCGGCGTGGCCAAGGCGCTCGGCATTGACGGAAGCTGCAATCAGGCGGATCCGCTCCTGCCCGGCACCACCGGCTGGATTGCCATTGGCTACCTCGGCGTGGGTGACGCTCTGACCGCTCCGTTGACCACCGCCAACTTCCTCACGGAAAGTGGCGTGATGGAATCCGACGGGGCCATCGAAGAAGGTCAGTATGCCTTCTGGGGTCACGAACATCTGTTCGGCAAGGCCGGCATCAGTGGTTATCAGGACACGGTGGGCAGCCTGCTGTTCTCCGCAGTCCAGGCGCAGTTGACCAGTTCGGGTGCTGGTGCGAATCCCGCAGCTCACAGCTCCGGTATTGCCCTCTCCTACATGCACTGCGACAAGGCCACTGACGTGTCCTATCCCGTGCGCTTCTAATCGAAGGTTTGTTTGGTCCCCTGGCCAGTGCGGATGCGAATCCGCGCTGGCCTTTTGGCAATGTCCGCCGCAGTTGCGCAGGTTCTTTTGCAAGTTCCATAAATCCCCGGATAAAAATGCAACGGCTCATGAAAATTTCCCTCTGTTTAAATCTGGGATTGTTGGGCGGCCTGCTATATCTCGCGACCGCCCGGTGGAAGAACGCCGGCGAAACTGCCGCAGCAACGCCGGCATTGAAGACACCAGCGATTTCGTCAACCCGCCCACCGCTCCGACGGTCGGCGGATCAAGCAGATGGCACGGATTTCTTGAAGACCTTTCATTGGAGCCAGCTTGAATCCACCAATGACTATCGGATTTACGTGGCCAATCTGCGCGCCATCGGCTGCCCGGAGGCGACCCTTCAAGACATCGTCCACGGCGACGCCAGCCGGGCCTTTGCGTTTAAACGGAATCAATTGGGATTGGATGGTGCCGGCACCGGTCCCTGGTCCCGTTCACGCGAACTTCAACTGGAGGCCAGTTTATTGGGCAAAAATGCCGCCAGCCTGGCTCTCAGTGCCAGTAAGGCTGCGGCAGGGAACGAAGCGAACCCGGCTCAGGCCGCCCAGCAGGAATCTTTGGCCGAGTCCAGCCGTGCCCGGAGATTCCCAGCGGCACAACCTTCGCCGGCCCAAAAGGCGACCCCGCCAGTTTATCCGCTGGCGTTTCGCGAGGTGAATGTGGCGGCACTTGGTTTTGGTGCCGCTCAACAGGCGGCCATTGCCCAGGTGCGACAACAGTTCGTGAGCGACCTCGGCGGCCCGAACCAGAATCCCAGCGACCCGGCTTATCTCGCCAAATGGCAGTCCGCTCAAATCAAAGCCGACGATATGCTGCGCGGCTTGCTCGGCCATCAGGCCTACATGGCCTATCAACAACAGCAGTATTATTCCTGGTTCAAGCCCAAAATCCTGGCCGCCGGCGGCGGGCATTTGGAAATCAACCCCGCCAATTTTTCCCGCACACAATAGGTTTTGAGGATACGGCAAACGGCTCGGGGCTGGGGCTCTGTCGGTTTTATCATTGGCCATCTGGCTGGTTGGTGCGCTTTTGCGCATGGCGGGCGTGGAACTCGGCCACCATTCTTCGCGCTTGGGCAAGTTGTTCGCTGGTCAGGCGGTGATGTTCGTTGTAATCATCGAATGAATGCCGGCCCACCACGTTGCCTTGTTCCGCACTTAACGTAAACCACTTGTAAGCCGTCACCATGTCCAGGGGAACGCCGGCTCCATCTTGATACATCAATCCGAAATTGGCCTGAGCCATGGCATCTCCTTTTCCGGCGGCAATCCGATACCACTTGGCCGCCTCGGAAAAATTCTGCTTCACTCCCAAACCTTGTTGATAAAGAAAGGCCAGATTATTCATGGCCTTTAAATCACCCTGCTCTGCCGCCTGGCGAAACCATTTGGCGGATTCGGCGTAATTGATCCGCTTGGTATCGCCGGGAAATTCACCGTGCAGATATAACCGGCCCAACGCATTTTGCGCTTCAAGCTGACCCTGCGCGGCTGATTGCTTCCACCAATGAATCGCCGTATCAACATCCCGGGGAACCCCCTCTCCATGCGCATAGGCATAGCCCAGGCAATACTCGGCCAGGGAATCTTTCCGCGCGGCAGCTTTCCGAAACCAGACCAGAGCCGTCCCGTAATCCTGCTTTACACCCAAGCCTCGGGCGTAACACGAACCGAGGTCGGTTTCGGCGAGCAGATATCCCTGCGTCGCCGCCTGGCGGAGATGCTCCGCCGATTGGACGTAGTCCTTGGGAACTCCCTCACCATGGGCATAACGACCGGCCAGTTCATATTCGGCACGGGCGTCACCGGTGGCCGCAGAGGCCTGCAAATCCGCAACTGACTGGTGTGCTGGATTCACACAGCCGGTGCCAGCGGTGATCACAAGTCCAAAAGCCAACAAGAACATGGGAATGTTCCGTTTCCGACAAAATCGAGTGTATATTGGCATGCGAAGGCACGTTATGGGGCAATCATGGTCCGATCAAGTGACGATTCCGCGCTTTTTGTTACATTCCTGTCAGGGATTACCGCCTCCGGCTCGTTTCCGGTATATTTATTTGTTAGTTAGCCACTTGGAAAAAATAATGCCTGTCCGATTACTTGATATGCATGTCCTCACAGAGGAAGACCATGCCGGCGGACTGAACTACTCTCTAGCTTCAAACTATGAATAAACTGACTGACTCTGTGAGAAGCATCCTTTCCTGTGTGCGGTGGTCGCCCTTTTTGCTGGCGGCCTGCCTGGTAATGCCTGAAGCGGCCAACGCGCAATATTACACCAGCGGGTTTGGCGATGTGAATTTAGGGTTCCGCAAAACCAACCCCTCGGGCAATTATGAACTGGTGGTGAATGCGGGCAACATCACCAATCTGCTGGCCAAAACCCCGGGCTCCGTAACGACCATCACGAGTTTTTCGGCCAGCCAGCTTTCCGATGCTTTTAGCGATTTCAACAATCTTGAGTGGTCGGCCTCGGCCGGCTTCAGCACCTTTGGTGCTTGGGGCGGGTTTCCACAAAACACCATCTGGTTTACTCAACCCCGCGTGAATGCAAGCACGCCATCATCTGCGCCCGCCCGCATGTCGGGCAATGCGCAGGCGCTGGTCATGCAACGGATTACTTCCATCGGCGGCAACGCGCACAGCCTGTCCATCCAACTGGGAACCACCGGCACGGATAACAACTCGACCGTGGTCAGGGAACCGGTGGCCAACAGCTTTGACTATTCCGTTCAAATTAAGAGCAAGGTGGATCCGTCGGTTGGCAACTTTCAGGATTATCTGCCGTCTCCGGCGGAAAACACCACCCCGGCTGGTTTCACTTCGCAAAGCAGCCCCTCGGTTTGCGACCTTTACCAATCGGTGCCGGTCAACTCGGTGGATCCGAACACGGGCAACACCAGCGGAGCCGCTTATTTTGTTGGCTTTTTCACGCTCAACACCGATGGAACGATGACTTTTACGCGAGCCTCGGCGAATGCACCACAGCCGCCGGTTCCGACCATCACCGCCTTCACGCGCACCAACACCACGTCTTACGTTTCATTCACGACCACGAATGATGCCAGCTTCACCTACACCCTTTACTTCACCAATTCAGCCGGCCTGACCACTTCCGTGACCAACTGGCCGCATTCGGGCGCGGTGACCGGTGATGGTTCAGTCAAAACGCTGACCGACGTTACCACCAATACCGCCCGGTTCTACCGCGTCGGCGTTCAATAACTCCGGGCAATTGACGGGTCAACCCGGCTGTTTAAAAAGCAGCCGGGTTTTGCTTTCCTGATTTGCCGTCACAATTCCTGCTCGCAAATGGGAGAAGTGGATTCCGGGAGGTGCCCTTTCTTGATTTCAGTTTGACTGGTTCATTTTGTGGCTGTCCTCCTGCAATCGCTTTCGCCAAAAATATACCGTGACGCCCAGGCCACACACTATCAGCGCAATGCTCGACGGCTCTGGAACCGCAACGAAATTAGCCTGCCAGCCTCTGCTTTCGGTGAGCATCGTGACGCCAGGATTATCCAGCAGCACTTGGCCGGGCTGCACCGTAAACGTCAGCACGGAGGTTTCAACATATTCCGGTATAAGAGCTGCAACCGAGCTGGTGTTCGTGTATTGGTCGCCTGAGGCATCCCACACAACTTCAAACAGAGTAAAAACATTCACCGGCTGCCAACTGCTGAACACGCTGCCTGAATCAGGAATGCCTTCCATCTCTTAATTCATTCCTGTTTCAAGCAACTGTCCGTTCTGGAATGGAGAAACACTGTCAGCCCCGTGTGTGAACAGGAACAACGGCGCGCAGAAAACATCCTTGGCGCTGACCGCAGACAGCGTCCCTTGAGCACCACTTTGACGCGTGAAGCACCCCGTAATCCCCGTGACCATTGCGAAAACCCAGAGCTTTCTCCTCAAGTGGAGGCCGGCCGCCAAATGTGGA